>JANNKG010000207.1:0-2259 GCA_031396185.1 Burkholderiales bacterium
CATCGCCATCGATCCCAAGAACCCGAAGACCATCTGGGTGGGCACGGGCGAGTCGTGGACGCGCAACAGCGTATCCATTGGCGACGGAATCTACCGCTCCACCGACGGGGGCGACCACTGGACCAACGTCGGTCTGCAGGAGTCCGAACGGATCACGAAGATCGCCATCGATCCCACCGACTCCAACACCGTCTACGTCTGCGCGCCCGGAAAACTGTGGAGCGATAGTGACCAGCGCGGCTTGTACAAGACCACCGACAGCGGGGCGACCTGGACGAAAGTGCTGAAGGGCGCGAACCTCTCCACGGGCTGTTCGATGCTCTCACTCGACCCGAAGAACCCGAAGACCATCTACGCGGGGATGTGGGATTTCCGCCGCAAAGGGTGGACGTTCCGCTCCGGCGGGGAGGGACCGAACGCGTTCAGCGGCAGCGGTCTGTTCAAGTCCAGTGACGGCGGTGCGAACTGGACGGAGCTCGACGCGAAGTCGGCCGCGGGATCGCGCGAGGTCGAGGTGCGTGCCCGCGTCCCCGGAATTCTCATCAAGCGCAATTACGAGGAAGGCGGCCCGGTGCGCGCCGGCCAATCGCTCTTCACCCTCGACAGCGCGCCCTTCGAGGCCGGTGCCGCGCGCGCCGAGGCCGACGTCGCCGCAGCCGATGCGCGCCTCGCACAAGCGCGCCGCAACGCTGCCCGCATGAAGCCGCTGTTCGAGGCGAAAGCCGCCTCGCAGAAGGACTACGACGATGCCGCCTCGGCGGAGGAAGTCTCGGGCGCCGACGTAAAGGCCGCGCGCGCGCGGCTGGCGGAAGCACGCCTGAACCTCGGCTACACGCGGGTGGAATCCCCGGTGAGCGGTATCTCGAGCCGCTCGCTCAAGAGCGAGGGCACGCTGGTATCGGGACCCGAGATGCTCCTGACCACCGTGAGCCAGGTCGATCCGATCCATGTGAACTTCGGCCTTTCGGAAGCCGAGCAGACACGCGTGCGCCAGGAAGCTGCGTCCGGCAAGCTCGTGCTGCCGAAGGACAACCGCTTCGAGGTCGCGATCCGCTTCGAGGACGGCAGGACCTACGCGCGTTCCGGAAGGCTCGCGTTTACCGACGTGCGCGTGAACAACCAGACCGGCACGTCGGATGCGCGCGCCGAGATCCCGAATCCGGCGGGCGAGATTCACCCGGGGCAATTCGTGCGCGTGATCCTCAAGGGCGCGCAACGCCCGAATGCGATCACGGTCCCGCAGCGCGCGGTGATGGAGGGGCCCCAGGGGAAGATGGTCTACGTGCTCGGCCCCGACAACAAGGCGGTGCCGAAGCCGGTGACCGTCGGCGAGTGGTCCGGCAAGAATGAATGGGTGATCCTCGCGGGGCTGGCGGCCGGCGACAAGGTGATCGTCGATGGGTTGATGAAGGTGTTTCCGGGAGCGCCCGTCCAGGTTGGCGACCCGAACGCTGCCCCTCCGGGGGCGCCGGGCGCACCCGGCAAGGCCCCCGACAAAGGGCCGGCCAAGGGCGACGTGAAACCAGCCGACGCGAAGAAGTAGGGAGCCGACATGTTCTCCCGCTTCTTCATCGACCGCCCGATCTTCGCCGCGGTACTGTCGATCTTCATCGTGCTCGCAGGCATCGCCTCGATGGTGAACCTGCCGATCGCGCAATACCCGGAGATCTCGCCGCCGGTGGTGACGGTGCGCGCCTTCTACCCGGGCGCGTCGGCGCAGGTGCTCGAGTCCACCGTTGCCGCGCCGATCGAGAACGCGATCAACGGCATCGAGGACATGCTCTACATGAGCTCGACCTCTGCGGCCAACGGCACCGTGGAAATCCAGGTGACCTTCAACATCGGCGCCGATGTCGACAAGGCCGCCCTCAACGTGAACAACCGCGTGAAGCAGGCCGAGCCGCGCCTGCCCCAGGAAGTCCGCCGCCAGGGCGTAGCGGTGGAGAAGGGCTCGTCGGCGTTCCTGCAGGTGCTGGCGTTCTATTCGCCCGACGGCAGCAAGGACGATCTCTTCACGTCGAACTACGTGACGCTCAACGTGCTGGACGAAATCAAGCGCATCCCGGGTACGACGCTGGTGCAGATCTTCGGCGCCAAGGATTACGCGATGCGCATCTGGATCCGGCCCGATCGCCTCGCGCAGCTGAAGCTTTCGCCGACCGACATCTTCCGCGCCATCAGCGAGCAGAACGCGCAGTTCGCCGCCGGCAAGGTCGGTGAGCCGCCCACGGGCGGCGGCCAGGACGTGGTCTACACCGT
>JANNKG010000219.1:0-4490 GCA_031396185.1 Burkholderiales bacterium
GTCGGGCATCGCGGGGATGATGTCGATCCTGGCGCGCGCGGTGGGCGAGGGGTACTTCGACGGCCGCCGCGGCTGGCTCTTCTTCGGCGTGCGCAGGCTTGCCGATGCCTTCTTCCTGGAGGAGCTCTCGGTGCTGCGCGCGCGCGCCGGCGAGCGCCTGTCGATCACGGTGGCCCTTTCCGACGAGCCAGTCCCGGAAGACGCCGCGCGCCACTGGCCGCGGCTCGCGTTCGAGCAGGGATTCGTCCACGAGGTCGCGGGCCGCGCCCTGAAGGGGCACTACCAGAACATCCGCGCTTACGTGGCCGGCCCCCCGCCCGCGGTCGACGCGGCGCTGCGCCTGCTGCTGCTCGAAGGCAAGCTCACCGCGGACAACATCCGCTACGACAAATTCAGCTGATGACGAACAGGTTCGTATGCAAGCTCGCGGACGTGCCGCAGAACGGCCTGAAGGAGGTCGAAGCCGAAGGGGGCCTCAAGCTCCTCGTGGCGAATGCCGGCGGCGAGTTCTTCGGCTACCAGGCGCAATGCCCGCATCAGGACGTGGCGCTCTGCGAGGGGCTCTACGACGGCGCGGTGCTCACCTGCCACATGCACCTCTGGCAGTGGGACATCCGGACGGGCGCGCCCATCGGGCTTGCCGAGTCGCCGCTGCAGAGCTATCCCCTCGCGGTCGAGGGCGATGCCCTGGTCCTCGGCCCGCAGCCCTCCGCGCTCGACGTGGGGGAGCTCTTCCGCGGGCTTGCCCCCGGGACGCTGGTGAAGCTGGCTGCGCTCGCGCGGAGCGAGTCGCACCCGGCCGGCGCCGTGCTCTACAGCCCGGGCGATGCGGCGGACGATATCTACGTGCTCGATGCGGGGCGAGTGGAGTTCACCATCGGGCGCGGCGAGGGCGCGGCCCCCGATGGCTTTATGCTCAAGAAGGGCGAGACGTTTGGCTGGGCGGCGCTGCTCGAAGGCTACCCGCAACGCATCGCGGGCGCTCGTTGCCTGGAGGCCTCGACGCTGCTGCGAATCAACGGCAAGGCGGCGATCGGGGTCCTCGAGAGCGATCCGTCAGCCGGCTTCACCGTGATGCGTCGGCTGTCGGGACTGATCGCGCGTTACCTGGCATTACGGGGTTCGGGATAGGGTAGGTCGACGTTCCATGAGACAACACCCAACAAGGAGGAGGCCATCATGCACAGGAGACAATTCGCAGCAGCTGCGATAGCAGCGTTGCTGGGCGCGGCGATCGCGCTACCGGCGGCGGCGCAGTACGGCAAGCCCGGGGAGCCGGTGAAGCTCGTGGTGGGATACCAGCCCTACTACACCCAGTCGTGGTCGGGGCTGGTGATGCGCGGCAAGAAGTTCTACGAGAAGTACCTGCCCAAGGGCTCGGAGATCGAGTTCCAGATCGGCCTACAGGGCGCGATCATCGTCAACAACATGCTCGCCGGGAAGCAGCATATCGGCTACATGGGCGACATGCCGGCGATCGTGTCCACCACCAAGACCGAGGTGGCCGACGTGCGCCTGGTCGCGAACCTGGGCCTGGGCTACGACCAGTGCAACATCTTCCTCGCCCGAAACGACGCGCCCACGTTCGCCAACCCCACCGAGGCGCTCAAGTGGCTCGACGGCAAGATCGTCGCGGTCCCGAAAGGCTCGTGCACCGACCGCTACGCGCAGGCGACCTTCAAGAAGCTCAACGTCAATCCGAAGGAGTACCTCAACCAGAACATCGAGGTGATCACTTCCAACTTCCGCGCCGGCAAGATCGATGCGGCGGTGATCTGGGAGCCCACGGCCTCGCGCCTGGTCCAGGAAGGGCTCGCCCGCCGCGTCGCCTCGGGCGCGAGCGTGCAGGAAAACGACGGGGGGTTTCTCGCCATGCGCTACGACCTGATCCAGGCGCGCCCCGACGTCGTCAAGGGGTGGCTGCAGGCCGAGCTGGATGCGCAGCTCTTCGTGGCCGATCCCAAGAACGCCGCCGAGATCATCAGGATGGCGAAGGAACAGACCACCGGGTTCCCCGATCGCGTGCTGTGGTATTCGCTCTACGGCACCTACGATCCGAACGCGGGCGGCCATCCGGTGAGGAACTACCTGCACTACACCTTCACCCCCGAGACGCGCGAGCTGATCACGCGCGCCGCGACGTTCCTGCACTCGGTGAAGAGCATCAACGTCGACAAGGTGCGCCCGGAGGCGATCGACTCGAAGTGGACCGAGGATATCCTCAGGGAGCGCAATCTCAAGGCGCCCATCGGCGAGGTCAAAGCCCTGCCTGACGCACAGGCGCCGAAGGCCAATTGATGGAGGTGCACACGGACGAGGCGAGGGACGCCGCGGCCGCGCTGCGCGAGGCCGAGCCCTTCCGGGACCTCTCGGAAGCGCTGAGCAAGCGCATCGAGGCAATCGCGCGTCCCGTCCGCCTCGCGGCCGGCGAGCACCTCTACGCCGCGGGCGAGCCGGCGGTTGACATCTACGTCGTCGCCTCGGGGCGCATCGAGCACGTGTTCAAGCGCGAGGTCGGCGCGCGCGAGGCGTTGAAGCGCATCGGCCGCGGCGGCGTGTTCGGATGGGCGGGGCTGCTGCTCGGCCAGACCGGCCGGCTCGCCACGGCGAGCGCGATGGAGCCGACCGTGCTGCTGCGCATCCCGACCGAGGAGCTGGTGAAGGTGCTCGAGTCGGAGCCGGTCGAAGGCAAGGCGGTGATGGACCGCTTCGGGCGACTGATCCAGCAGGAGTACGCGGTGCCGACATTCCTCGCGCAGGTGCGGCGGGTGTCGGGCGCGCCCCTCACCGAGGAGATGACGCGCCTCGCCCTCACGATGTACCGGGTGTCGCTGTGGCTGAAGAGCCCGCGGCCGTACCTGATGGCGATCGGCTTCGCGCTCTTCCTCGGCACCTGGTACCTGACGGTCGAGGTGTTGCGGCTCCCCCGCTTCAAGGACATGCCCGGCCTCACGGTCGTGGTGAAGGAGTGGCTCGCCCCCAACCCCACCTTCGGACTGTCGCTGTACACCCCCGAGTACTACCAGCACATCTGGGTGTCGATCTGGCGCGTGACGCAGGCGTTCTTCCTCGCCACGGCGCTCGGCGTGCCGCTGGGGCTCCTCATGGGCTGGTCGACCAAGTTCAAGGAGTACGTGTTCCCGGTGTTCGAGACGCTGCGGCCGATCCCGATCCTCGCCTGGGTACCGCTCGCCATCGTGATGTTCATCGCCACCGAGTCGGCGGTGATCTTCCTCGCCTTCCTCGCCTCGTTCTTCGCCACGGCGCTGAACACCATGCTCGGCGTGCAATCCATCGACGAGTCGTACGTGCGCGCGGCCAACTGCCTCGGCGCCAAGCGCTGGCAGGTCTTCCGGCACGTGATCATCCCCGGGGCGCTGCCCTTCATCTTCACCGGGCTGCAGATCTCGATCGGGGTGTGCTGGTTCTCGCTCGTGGCCGCGGAGATGGTTTCCGGCCAGTACGGCCTGGGGTATGTGATCAACACCTCCTACGTGATGGTGCGCTATCCCACCATCATCATCGGCATGGTGACCCTGGGCCTCGTGGGCTACGCGACGAGCGCGCTGGTGCGCCTCGCCGGCGACTATTTGATGCAGTGGCGCGTGCGCGAGCTCGCGCTGGCGGAGGGCTAGGGCCGTGGAGATGGGGCAGCCCCCGCCGGCCGCCGCGAAGACACGCGGCCACATCCTGATCGACGACGTGGTCAAGGTCTACGACCCCGAAGGCGCGGCGGTGATGGCGGTCGACCACTGCAGCCTCGAGATCGAGGCGGGCGAGATCTGCATGATCGTGGGGCCCTCGGGCTGCGGGAAAACGACCCTCCTCAACGCGATCGCGGGGTTCCATGAGATCACCTCGGGTCGAATCCTGATGGACGGCGAGGTGCTGTGCTCGACCCAGGCGCCGAAGGCCGAGCCCGGCCCGGACCGAATCGTGGTGTTCCAGAACGGCGCCCTCTTCCCCTGGAAGACCAACCTCGAAAACGTGATCTTCGGGCCGGTGATGCAGGGCCGGATGCAGAAGGCCGAGGCGCTCGACCGCGGGCGCGCCATGATGGCCGACGCCGGGCTCGCCGGGGTGGAGCACAACTATCCGGGCGAGGTCTCCTCGGGCATGCGCCGGCGGGTGGAGATCGTTCGCGCCCTCATGAACGACCCGAAGGTGCTGCTGCTGGACGAGCCTTACCGCGCGCTCGACTCGCTCACCAAGAGCGTCATGCACGAGGCGCTGCTCGAGATCTACTACAAGAACAAGGTGACCATCTTCTTCATCACCCACGACCTCGAGGAGGCGATCTTCCTCGGCCACCGCGTCGCCATCATGACCACGCGGCCGTGCAAGCCGAAGAAGCTCCTCACCGTGGACATCCCGCACCCGCGTGATTACGCCGTCCTCACCTCGAAGCCGCCGTGAGGCTCGCGGCCTCGGGCGCGCCCAGGAACTTCACGAGCGCGGCGAGTCGCGCGACGAAGTCGAGCGGCGACACG
>JANNKG010000223.1:0-2782 GCA_031396185.1 Burkholderiales bacterium
GCACGCCTCTCAATTCGGTTCGGGCCCTTTGCGGCCTGCTCCTGTCCTACGCCGACGGCCCGCTGCACCCGGAGCAGGAGACCCAGGTCAAGTTCATCGTCAAGGCGAGCGAGGATCTTTCCGAGCTGGTGAACGACCTGCTCGATCTCGCCAAGATCGAGGCCGGCAAGATCGACGTGAGGCCGACCCACTTCGAGGCTGGCGTACTGTTCAGCGCGCTGCGCGGAATGCTCCGACCGCTGCTCGTGGCGGACACCGTCGAGCTGGCGTTCGAAGACCCGGTCGGCGTGCCGATCCTCTTCACCGACGAGAGCAAGGTCTCGCAGATCCTGCGCAACTTCGTCTCCAACGCGCTGAAATTCACCGAGCGCGGTTCGGTGACGGTGCGCGCGCGCTTGGACGAGGATGGCGACAACGTGGTCTTCACCGTGAGCGACACCGGGATCGGCATCGCCCTCGAAGACATGGAGATCATTTTCGAGGAGTTCGCCCAGATTCCCAATCCGATGCAGCGGCGCGTGAAAGGAACCGGCCTGGGCCTGCCGCTGTGCCGCAGGCTCGCGATACTGCTGGGCGGCGAGGTGTCGGTCGAGAGCACTCCGGGAAAGAGCTCGACTTTCATCGCCCGCATTCCGGTCCGCTTTGCGGGTAGCGACGCGCAACTCGAAACGACCGGGAAATCGGAGAAAGCCGAAGCCTTCAAGGGCCGCTGGGTGCTGGTGATCGAGGACGAACCGCCGCTGCGCATGCTGTACGAGAAGTTCCTGAAGGGCGGCGGTTTCTCGACCATCGCCGTTGCTTCTCTCGCCGAAGCGCGCGAGCTGCTCAAGCTGAACCGCCCCAATGCGGTGATCCTCGACATCCTCCTGGCTGGCGAGGAGGCTCACGCCTGGCGCTGGCTCTCCGAGACCAAGTCCCAGGACGATCCGCTGCCGGTGGTCGTGGTGAGCAACGTCGAGGACGAGCGCAAGGCCTACGCGCTGGGCGCCGACGCTTACTTCAGCAAGCCGGTCGCGCGCGAGCCGCTCCTCGCGGCGCTGGAGCGCGTCACCGCGCGCGGCGGGGAGCGGCTGGCACTCATCATCGACGACGACGAGGCGGCGCGCTACCTGATCCGCCGGTCGGTGCGCCAGCCGATGAAGTTCGCGGAAGCGCGCGACGGCGCGAGCGGGGTCGCCATGGCGAGCCGCTACCAGCCGGGCGTGATCTTCCTCGACCTCTTCCTGCCCGGCATGCGCGGCGACGAGGTGCTCGAGCGCCTGCGCGACGACCCGGCCACCGCCCACATACCGGTGATCGTGGTCACCTCCCACGAGATCGACCCGGCGCTGCGAGAGCGCCTCGAGGTGCATGCGTGCGCCATCCTGCACAAACGCGACCTGTCGGTGGAGTCACTCGGCCTCGCCCTCGATGCAATCGACCGGCGGCGCGCCCAGGCAGCGACATGAGCGACGGCGTCATCCTCATCGTCGACGACAACCACGCCGCGCGTTATGTGAAGGCTCGCCTTTTGCGCATCGCGGGTTTCGAGGTGGTCGAGGCGGCCGACGGCGCCGCCGCGGTTGAGCTGATGCGCGCCCGCCCACCCGAGCTGGTCGTCCTCGACGTGCGTCTTCCCGACGTCGACGGGCGCGAGCTTGCCGCGTCCATCAAGGCCGATCCCGTGCTGGCCAGTATCGTGGTGCTGCAGACATCCGCCTTCCACACCGAATCAAGGGATCGCATCGCCGCGCTACAGGCGGGCGCCGACGGCTACCTGGTCGAACCGATCGAACCCGAGGAACTGGTGGCAAACGTGCGGGCGCTGTTGCGCATGCGCCGGGCGGAGGGCGAGCGCCAGGTGGCGCTCGAAGCGCTGCAGGAAGCTGACCGGCGCAAGGACGAGTTCCTCGCCATGCTGGCGCACGAGCTGCGCAACCCGCTGGCGCCCATACGCAACGCGGTGCAGATCCTGAGCCTGTCGGGCGACGCTGCGGTGCGCGAACGCGCGCTCACGCTGATCGGCCGCCAGGTCGTGCACCTCGCGCGCCTGGTCGACGATCTACTCGACGTCTCGCGCATCACGCAGCGCAAGATCGTGCTGCAGCGAAGCCACGTGAGCCTCTCCACGATTCTCGAATCGGCGATCGAGCTCGCCGCCCCTTTCATCGCCGAACGCGCACAGTCCTTCCGAGTGAGCAAGCCCGAAGAGGAAGTGTGGCTCGACGCCGACGCGATGCGCCTTTCGCAGGTCGTCGGCAACCTCCTCAACAACGCCTCCAAGTTCACGCCACGCGCCGGCGTCCTGGCGCTCGACGTCACACGCAGCGCGGAATCGCTGCGCATCGTCGTGGCGGACAACGGCAAGGGCATCTCGGAGCAGTTCCTGCCGGCGGTTTTCGAACTCTTCTCGCAGGGCGACATCTCGCTCGACCGTGCCAGCGGCGGACTCGGCATCGGGTTATCCGTGGTGAAGGGCCTGGTGGAGCTGCACGGCGGGCGCGTCTCGGCGCACAGCGCGGGCGAGGGCGCGGGGAAGGGGAGCTCCTTCGTGGTGGAGCTGCCCCTTGCGGGTCTCGAAGTCGTGCTGCCGGCGCCGCAAGCCGGCCGGCAGCATGGCTCGACATCGACGCGACGGGTCCTGGTGGTCGAAGACAACCTGGACGCGGCCGAGGCGATGTCGATCCTGCTGCGTGAGCTGGGGCACGAGGTCTCGGTGGTGAACGATGGTCGCGAGGCGGTCGACGTGGCGCGCGCCTTCCGCCCGGACACCATCCTGCTCGACCTCGGCCTGCCGGGAGTC
>JANNKG010000230.1:0-2111 GCA_031396185.1 Burkholderiales bacterium
CCGTTGGCGATCAGCAGCCCGATCGATGGCTCGGTGATCGGCAATCCCAGCCCCAGGAACGACAAGGCGGCTTCGAGCTGGATCGCGTGGGCGACCTGGACGGTCGCGACGACGATGAGAGGCGGCAGGCAGTTGGGAAGCAGGTGGCGCAGGACGATGCGCGGGCGCGAGAGGGCCAGGACTTGTGCGGCCTCGATGTACTCCTTTTGCCGCTCGACCAGGGCCGAGGAACGCACGGTGCGCGCGTAGTACGCCCATTGCACCGTCACCAGCGCGGCGATGATCTTGTCGACGCCCTGGCCGAGCACGGCGAGCAGCACCAGGGCGATGAGAATCGCCGGGAACGACAGCTGGATGTCGGCGATTCGCATGATGATCGAGTCGACCTTGCCGCCGAAATAGGCGGCCGCAAGCCCGAGCACGAGGCCGATCGTGAGCGCGATGACGGTGCTCGCCACGCCCACGAAGAGCGAGATGCGAATGCCGTAGAAAATGCCCGAGAGCATGTCGCGCCCCTGGTCGTCGGTCCCCAGCCAGTACGGCTTGCCGGTGGTCGAGGAAACTTCGCCCGGGGCGAGCTTGGAATCGAGCACGTCGAGTTGCGCGAGGTCGTAGGGATTCTGCGGTGACACCAGCGGTGCCGCGATGGCGAGCGCCACGATGGCGAGCAGCATCGCGAGTCCCAACAACGCGAGCTTGCTCTCGGCGAATTCGGCGGCGAAGCGCCGCCACGGGGTTTCGGCTGGCGCGGGCGCGGGTTCGCGGGACGATTCGGTGGCGATGACGCCCATGGTCAATGGGCCGCGGCGGCCGAGCCCAGGCGCACGCGAGGGTCGAGGATCGAGTACAGGATGTCGACCACGAAATTGATGGTGATGAATATCGTGACGATCACCAGGAGGTAGGCCACGATCACCGGCCGGTCGAGCTGGTTGATCGAGTCGATCAGCAGCTTGCCGGTGCCGGGCCACGCGCAGATCGACTCGGTGATGATCGCGAAGGCGATCACCGAGCCCAGCTCCAGCCCAATTACCGTGACGATGGGAATGAGGATGTTCTTCAACACGTGCACCCCGATCACGCGCCCGGGTCCCAGCCCTTTGGCGCGCGCAAACTTGACGTAGTCCTGCAGGATCGCCTCGCGGGTGCTCGAGCGCGTGAGCCGGATCAGCAGCGAGAGCTTGAAGAGCGCGAGGTTGAGGGCCGGCATCGCCAGGTGCTGCAGGCCATCCCACGTGAGGAAGCTCACCGGGATGCCCAGCAGCATCACGGTCTCGCCTCGGCCGTTGGGAGGCAGCCATCCCAGGTGCACCGAGAAGACCATGATCATCACCAGGCCCACCCAGAAGGTCGGGAGGCTGAAGCCGAGGATCGAGCCTGCCATGATCGAGCGGCCGGCGAACGAATTCGGGCGCAGCCCTGCGAACAGGCCCAGCGGGATGCCGATCGCGATGGCGATCACCATGGCCGCGGCGGCGAGCTCGAGGGTCGCGGGGAGGCGATCCAGGATCAGCTGGATCGCGGGCACGTTGAACACGAACGAGCGCCCCAGGTCACCGCTCAACGCCCGCGCGAGGAACGTGCCGTATTGCTCGAGGATCGGCCGGTCCAGGCCGAGCGCGGCAGTGGCGCGCGCGCGCTCCGCTGCGTCGGCCTGCGGATTGACCAGCAGTTCGATCGGATTGCCGATCGCATAGACACCCAGGAACACCAGGAACGACATCACCACGAGTACGAAGAGGCTCTGCCCGAAACGGCGAATGGTGAAGTCGAGCAAAGGCTTTCCTTAGAGTCCGGCCCTCAAGCCATGGAGGATCAGGACACTAGCGAGCGACGGGCTTCAGACCCGTCGCGAGAGTGTACTGATCCGTCCGCGGCGTATACCGGAAGCCCTTCGCGGTCGCCCAGGTGCTCACCTCGTAATGGATCGGGATCAGGCCGGTGTCGTTCATCACCGTCTCCGCGGCCTGCTGGATCATCGACTCGCGCTTCTTGTCGTCCATCGTGACCAGTGCTTCGGCAACCTGCTTGTCGAATGCCGGATTGGAGTAGCGTCCGCGGTTGGTCACCCCCATTCCCTTGGCGGGATCGTGGGTCGCCAGCAGCGAGCG
>JANNKG010000262.1:0-5777 GCA_031396185.1 Burkholderiales bacterium
CAGGAAGGCTTGCGGTCGGTTGATCCTGTGCGGTGCGCACGGCGAATTCGTCATCCAAGCCTCGGGGCCCAGTTCGCAATCGAACCAGCACCCCAGTCCGTGCAGTTTTCCCGGACGCTCGACCTGGAGCCGTGCATTCCAGGAGAAAAAATCAGGATTGTCGATGGTGAGGGCGATGCGCCCGAGTTTTGCCGCGGTGCCCAGCAGTTGACCGGGTTGCAACTCGACGGGGTGCTTCGAGTTGGTCCAACCGTCTCTCAACCACCCGAACTCGTCCGGCATCGATGACCACGCGATGCGCGGCCCGATGTAATCAGGCGACTCGACGGGGGCGACGTGGATCTCGAGTGCCCGGGGCACCACCTGCGCGCCCGGCTTCAGCATGCGCGCCCGGGCATCCTGGAGCAGCTCGACGATTCCGTAGTCGAAGCCAAGCCAGCCGACGTTATCGCACAAGGCGACATCCGCCTTCTCCGGCAGCACCGCCTGCTGCGCACGAGCTCGAATGAAAGTGACTTTGCCTTCCAGCCCGTTGCGGCGGAAGGACTCGCGCGCGACCTCGAGGATTGCTCCTTGGTCAACGCAATAAACTCGCGCTGCCCCCGCCTTCAATGCAAGCAAGCCGAGGATGCCGCTGCCGCAAGCGAGGTCCACCACGACATCCCCCGGTTTGACGACCGCTCGAATCGCCGTGGCGAAGCTATCGAGCCGGAAGAAATCCGAAAGGTAGGCGAGGTGCTCGGAAAGCATGAACCCAGGAGATCAGGCCGACGAGTCCTGCCTGACGGTGCGGCGAATGCCGAGCATGCCGTAGTCGACAAACCTGTATCCGGCGGCGTCGCGCGAGACTGCCTCCGGCATCACGCTCTCCACCTCGTCGGCCATGACGCCGAACTGGCGCCCGGCGCCATGCTGGCCTCGGAAATCGGCCTTGTAATCGAACAGGTAGAGCCCGAAGCCGAACGGATGGGTACCGATCTGCGCGACATTCTCCTTGAGGCGGCGATCAGAGGACGGCTTCATGACCCCGCTGCCAGAAGAGCCTTCCGAGCTTCCCATGGTCGAGACCTGGGTCAGTGCGCGAACATCCCCGTACTTGACCAGCTTCGGTGCGACGTAGGGCTTCCTGGGTGCCCGCCCATCAGGAGAAGTCGTCGGCTTGCGCATCATGCAGTCCTTTCGCGTGGGGCATCGAATCGCGGCGCCATCCAGCGCGCCAGAACGGAGGCTGCCAGCAAATTGCGCCCGATCTCGGGATCTCGCCGCCGGCGGTATTGCCCGAGGGCACGCTGCAATCGCGCCGGGTCGAGCCAAGGACCCAGTTTACGCGCAAGGCCCTCTGGACTCCATCCTGCGGGGTCGCCGTGCGCCATCTCGCGCGCCAGGGCGTCATAGAACGTCCACCCCGGGTGGCGCCCGATGTCGCTGCGCCAGCGCACCTCCTCCGGAAGGATGCCCGCCATGGCGCGGCGGCTGAGGTGCTTGTACCACCGCGTGCACAGCTTCGCTTCGAGCGGCATGCGAATCGCAAACTCGATCATGCGGCGATCGGAGTAGGGGCTGCGTGGCTCGACCCCCTGCGAGAGCGCAATCTGTCCGTTCACTTCATGCGCGAACGAAAGCAGCCCCGTGGTGAAGTCGCGCGCGTGCAGCGCACGATCGCCAAGCGCCGAGGGCTCGGTGAAGCGCGACTTTCTCCGCGCGCGGCTCGAAGCCAGCAAACTCCGGCCCACATGCCGTCGCAGGAGCGCGAAGTCGGACCAAGGCATCGAGTAGCGGTCGCGGATTGCCGCGTACCCCGTGCGCGCCCAGCGTGGTGCTGCTTCGACGGCCGCCCGCCAAGCCAGTTGTCTCAACGGCTTTTCCATGCCGTGCCGCCAGCTGGCTGCGAGGACCTCGGGCAACCGTCGCAGGCGCTCACCCTGCCATCCCAGGCTGCGGCCCACCGCGTAGAAATAGAGGTCGTTGGCCATTCCGTCCAAGAGCACGCGGCAGCCTGCGCCCGCGGCGGCCTCGTACATCAGCCCGTCAGTAAACCCCTGCGTGAGGGCCCAGGGCTCGTTGAGCCCCTCGATGCGCTCCACATGCTCGCGCCAGCGCTCGGCTGCCACGTTCGAATCGAGGATCGTGGGGACGACCCAGCCTTCGGCGAGCATGCGTTCGATGTGTGCGGCGTCCGGACAATTTTCGCGATCTGCACGCACCAGGGAAAAGGTCTGCAGTGGGGAGCTCAGGCGATGGCGGAATTCCTTGCGAATCAGGCCCACCAGCGACGAGGAGTCCAGGCCGCCGCTCAGCATCGCACCCACGGGGCCGATGCTGCGCAGCCGGCAATCCACGGCGACCCGCAGCTGAGCGAGGTAGGCTTCCGCGCACTCGTCCAGCGATGCGTACTTCTCTTCGGAAAGGTTGGCTGGATTCCAATATCGCCAGGTGCGCATACCGGCGTCCGAGACCCGCATCGCGTGCCCCGCGGGCAGTCGCTCGATCCCGTCGTAAAGCGTGCCCACCTCGTCGTCGCGGTCGAATTCCACCACCAGGCACTCGAGAAGCCGACGCTCGTTGAGCCGGGCCTCGATGGTCCCGAGCGCGAGTAGCCCGCGGATCTCGGATGCGAACGCGAAATAGCCAGCCCCCCGGTGATAGTAGAAGTGGCGAGTTCCGGCCGCGTCGCGCGCGCCGAAAAGTTTGCGGCGAACGGCGTCCCAGATGACGAACGCGAATTCGCCGATGATGCGGTCGGCGCACTCCTCGCCCCAGACCTCGTATGCGCGCAGGACGAGCTCTGCGTCGGATACGTCGCGAAGCACCACCCCGCGCGCATCCAAGTCGCGGCGCAGCGACGCGCGATCGTCGACACGACCATCGAGCACCAGCACTATCGAGCCGTCTTCGTTCGCGAGCGGTTGGCGTTCCACCAGGGACTCGGGCGTCGTGCGGAGCATGCAGTGACCCAACGCGGCGGCGCCTCGGGACCAAGCCTGCTGTCCATCGGGACCCCGGCTTGCCATGGCCGCCGTCATTCGCCGTGCCGACTCGCCTTCGGCCGCAGCCCCGTTGAACCACACGATCCCGGCGATTGCGCTCATCGCCGGAAAAGCGCCCCCATCGGCAGCGGCTCGGAAAACGCGTGGTACTGGGCGCAGACGGCGGGCAACTCGTTCACCGGCCGGCCGTCGCACTCCACCCAGGCATGGGCTTCGAGGACGCCCCTCGAAAATCGGACCCCAACTTTCAGGTGGCCCCTCAATCCCTGGCGTTGAAGCAGCCACTGGAGGAAGAGCGAGCGCACCAGGCACGTCGGCCGCAGCGGGAGGCGACCCGCAACGGCGCCCACGAGCATGGCCGTACGCTCCGGCTCGAGCGGTACACCTCCGGAGCGCTGCGCCAGGCCGCTCGCCAGCGCGCTTGGCAGGCGATTTCCCCCCGCAAGGCGCAGCGCAGCGGAAAACACGGGCAGCAGCAGCAGCGCCGCAATCACCACACGGCGTTCCGCGGGAACGAGGGCCCGGAACTTCGAGAATGCTCGCATGGAGCGGATATCGACAGTGCTGCTAGGATTGAAGCTCTAGCCGTGCGAACGCACGCGGCAGCGCTTCGAGCCGATCGAACGTGACCTCTTCCCAAGCGCTCGCGTCAGCGAGGAGTTTGCGCACCAGCAAATTGTTGAGCTCGTGGCCCGACTTGTGACCATAAAAGGCGCCGATGACCGGATGGCCGAGGAGGTATAGGTCGCCCACCGCGTCGAGCGCCTTGTGCTTCACGAATTCGTCTTGCATCCGCAGTCCATCGGCATTGAGCACGCGAAAATCGTCGATCACCAGTGCATTATCGAGCGAGCCGCCGCGCCCCAAGCCCTTGGAACGCATCATCTCGACGTCCTGGGTAAAGCCGAAGGTGCGCGCACGTGCGATCTCGCGGACGAACGACACCTCGCTAAAGTCGATTTCCACCGTGTTCTGCGCGGCATCGAACACCGGATGGCTGAATTCGATGGTAAATCCCACCTTGAAACCGTCAAACGGTTCGAGGCGCACCTTCTTGTCCCCCTTCTCGATCGCCACGGTCTTCAGGATTCGAACGTAACGCTTTGGAGCCCCCTGCTCCTCGATTCCCGCCGACTGCAGCAGGAACACGAAGGTCCCGGCGCTGCCGTCCATGATCGGCACTTCCTCGGCCGACACATCGATATATGCGTTGTCGATCCCGAGTCCGAAAAGCGCCGACATCAGATGCTCGACGGTCGAGACGCGTGCGCCCTCGTGCTCGAGCACCGTGGCCATGGTCGTGTTGACGACGTTCAGTGCGCGCGCCGGAATCGCCGGATTTCCCGGAAGGTCGGAGCGGCAGAAGACAATGCCGGTATCGATGGGCGCCGGCCGCAGCGCCATGGTGACCTTCTGACCCGTGTGCAGGCCCACGCCGGTGGCGCGTACGATTGTCTTGAGAGTGCGTTGCTTGATCATTTTGCTAATTTTATCAGACCCTTAGGGGTTCGAACAACCTGATGACGCTGAACTCGAAGGGCCCCGGGCTGGAGGAAAGCCGCTCTCCCGGAAGCGCGCTCTTTCCCTGGTACGACTCCCGCTGGCTCACCCAGTACGTCCAGGCCCGCGCCCTCATCGAGAAGGTCCGCCCTGCATCGCTCGGCACCTTCGAGGAAGCCTTGCGGGTATTGCGGACTCGGCCGGACTTCCGGGAAAGGGTGCTCGACCGCCCTTTTGACGACCAGACCCTGGACGAGATCCGTCGGGTGACCCGGGCGCTTCGCCCGCTGGACCTGCAACTGCACGAGGCGCAGTCGTTCGGCCGCTTCGTGGTCCACGACCATCCTTCATTCACCGAGCTGCAGCATCGCGCGGTGCCTTGGGTGAGCGAAGCGGTCGGTGAGCCGGTCGAGCCTTCGTACAACTTTCTCGGCCTCTACGGCTCCCACGGCGTTTGTCCGCCGCACCTGGATGACCCCTTCGCCAAGTGGACCCTCGACCTGTGTATCGACCAGAGCGCGCCGTGGCCAATCCATTTCAGCGAGGTTCTACCGTGGCCCGATGGTCGATCGCAGACGTGGCCGCAATTCGGATGGGAAGAGCAGGTGAAGCGGTCGCTGCGGTTTTCCGAGTGTACTTTGCGGCCGGGGCAAGCCGTGGTCTTCTCGGGAAGCAGCCAGTGGCATTTTCGGGATGCGATGCCGAGTGGTGGCAGCCGGCAGTTCTGCGACCTGTTGTTTTTTCATTTCATCCCGCTGGGCACTGCGGAGTTGGTCAAGCCGAAGGCGTGGGCGCGGCTGTTCGGGATTCCAGAACTCGACGAGCTTGCATGAACGGGCCAACACGCTACGCCTGCCGTAATGGGCGGCATGGGGCGCCCGAAAAAGCAGCCCTGCATCTTGGTGCAGCCGAGGGCGGCGATTCTGCGCCGGAAAAATGAAGAGCGGGCCCGGAACTCTTCCGGACCCGCGAAGCGATCAACCTCGTCCGGCGGGAGATGCGCCGGAGAGGCTTGCAACATGACAATTCGATGACGGCCGAGCCGTCAGGAGATCGTCAGTCGGCCTGTTTCCTCAGGAACGCCGGGATATCCAGCATATCCACGCCCGAGTGGCGCATGGCCTCGATGGTCACGTCGCGACGGCGGCGGATCGCGGTCGGCTGGTCGAGCTCGTCGTAATTGACCGGCCCGCCCATCGAATCGTCCGTCCCGGTGCGGGCGACCATCTGCATCACCGGCTGCTGGCGCTGGGCCGCCGGGCCGCCCAGGCCGGTGGCGACGATCGTCAC
>JANNKG010000295.1:0-5261 GCA_031396185.1 Burkholderiales bacterium
ACCCTGGCCTGCCGCAGCTGGCTCACCGAGGCGCCCTACCGGATGATCCAGAACAACCTCGATCCGGACGTGGCCGAGAATCCCGCCGAACTGGTGGTCTACGGCGGCATCGGGCGCGCGTCGCGCAACTGGGAATGCTTCGATGCCATCCTCGCCACGCTCGAGCGCCTCGGCGACGACGAGTCGCTACTGGTGCAGTCCGGCAAGCCGGTCGCGGTGTTCAAGACCCACCCGGACGCGCCCAGGGTGCTGATCGCCAACTCGAACCTGGTGCCGAAATGGGCGACCTGGGAGCACTTCAACGAGCTCGACCGCAAGGGCCTGATGATGTACGGGCAGATGACCGCGGGCTCGTGGATCTACATCGGATCGCAGGGCATCGTGCAAGGCACCTACGAGACGTTCGCCGAGGCACTTCGACAGCATTACCCCGAAATTGGGCACCCGCCGGAGTTCACCCCCGAAGGCCTGAGTCGGGGGCGGGTGCGACAGATCCCCTGGATCCTCACCGCGGGCCTCGGCGGCATGGGAGGCGCGCAGCCGCTCGCGGCGACCATGGCCGGCGCCTCGATGCTCGCGATCGAGTGCCGCCAGTCGCGCATTGACATGCGTCTGCGCACCGGCTACCTCGACCAGCAGGCGGCGACCCTCGATGAGGCATTGGCGCGGGTCACGCAGTCGAAAGCGCCGATCTCCGTCGGCCTGCTGGGAAATTCCGCCGATATCGTCCCCGCGATCGCCGCGCGTGGCGTGATGCCGAGCCTCGTGACCGACCAGACCTCCGCCCATGACCTGGTGAACGGCTACCTGCCGGCGGGATGGACGGTCGAAAAATGGGAGCATGAGCAGAAGGCGAATCCAGGCGCGGTCGAGGCGGCCGCGCGCGCATCCATCGCGCTTCATGTACGCGCCATGCTCGAATTCCATCGCCGCGGCGTGCCCACGGTGGACTACGGCAACAACATCCGCCAGGTCGCGAAGGACGAGGGAGTGGCCGACGCCTTCGCATTTCCCGGATTCGTGCCGGCGTACGTTCGGCCACTCTTCTGCGAAGGAAGGGGCCCGTTCCGCTGGGTCGCGCTGTCGGGCGATCCCGAGGACATCTTCAAGACCGACGCGCGGGTGAAAGCCTTGTTCCCCGAGGATGCGCACCTGCACCGCTGGCTCGACCTCGCGCGATCCCGCATCAAATTCCAGGGGCTGCCCGCGCGCATCTGCTGGCTGGGCCTCGGCCAGCGCCACAAAGCCGGCCTCGCGTTCAACGAGATGGTGGCGAGCGGCGAGCTGAAGGCGCCGATCGTGATCGGCCGCGACCACCTCGACACCGGCTCGGTAGCCAGCCCCAACCGCGAGACCGAGGCGATGCTCGACGGCTCCGACGCGGTCTCCGACTGGCCACTGCTGAACGCGCTGCTGTCCACCGCCGGGGGCGCGACCTGGGTGTCGATTCACCACGGGGGCGGCGTCGGCATGGGCTACTCGCAGCACGCGGGCGTGGTGATTGTCGCCGACGGCACGCCGGCCGCGGCACGTCGCCTCGAGCGCGTGTTGTGGAACGACCCGGCGATCGGCGTCGTGCGGCATGCCGATGCGGGGTACCCGCAAGCGCAGGAGGTCGCAAAACGCATGGGGCTGGATGTTCCTCTCTGAAGGAACCGTCTGGCCATACCGGTACCGCCGCGGCTCGAGCGCGCTGATCGTATCGATGCCGCACGCCGGCACGTTCATCCCGCGGGGCGTTGGCCGGGAGCTCGCGGATTGCGCGGCACGCCGGCCCGATACCGACTGGCACTTGCCCCGCCTCTACGATTTCCTTGGGGACCTTGGCGCCACCATGATCGTAGCGACCCACTCGCGGTATGTCGTCGACGTGAACCGTCCCCCGGACGGCACCAACCTCTACCCCGGCCGCGACACGCCACGCCTCTGCCCGATCGACACGTTCCACTCGGAGCCGCTCTATCGCGGTGGCGTCGAGCCCGACGCTACCGAAGTGGCCCGGAGGGTGGACTCCATCTGGCGCCCCTACCACCGGCGGCTCGCCTCCGAGGTCGCACGCGTACGCGCGGAGCACGGCGGAGCGATCCTGTGGGACGCACACTCGATCGTCTCCGAAGTGCCGCGACTGTTCGACGGCCGCCTTCCCGACTTCAACCTCGGCACGGCCGACGGCACGTCATGCAGTCCCGAGCTCGCCGGGGCGCTCCTTGTCGCAATCTCACGACAAGCTGCCCACACGGCGGTGCTGAACGGCCGATTCAAGGGCGGCTACATCACCCGGAAATACGGAAATCCTGCGGAAAACATCCACGCGGTGCAACTGGAGATGGCCGAGGCGGTCTACATGGACGAGTACAGCCCCTTCTCATTTCGCCGCGATCTCGCCGACCGGGTCCGCCCGATCCTGCGGGAGCAATTGGAGATCGCCCTAGCCTGGGTCAACCGCACCCAGCGGGCCCGCGTTTAGGGTGGCGAGACAACCTGAATGGAGGAAAACCATGAAAAAGCTGGCGTTTGCCATCGCATCGATCTGCACCGTCGCAACCCCGGTGGCCTTCGCCACCGAGTCCTTCACCGACCGCGCGCGTGTCGTCTCTTCGCGCCCGTTGGTCGATCGCATCCCCGTCACCCGCGAGGAGTGCTGGAATGACGTCCAGCGCGGCTACGAGGAGCGCCGGGTGACGCGCAGCGATACCGGCGCCGCCATCGGCCCCGGCACTGTCCTCGGCGCCGTCATCGGCGGCGTGGTCGGCCACCAATTCGGCAACAGCAGCGGCGGCCGCGACCGTGCCACCGGCGCCGGCGCCATTGTCGGCGGCCTGATCGGAAACCAGGTCGATCGCGACCAGCGCGGCGAGCCTTCGCGCTACACCGAGGTCGAGCGCGTGCCGGTCGAGCGCAACGTCGAGCGCTGCCGCACCGTGAACGAGGTGCGCGAGGCGACGATGGGCTACGACGTGGTCTACGAATACGGCGGGCGCCAGTTCAACACCCGCATGGACCGTGATCCGGGCCGTGCGCTGCGCGTTGCCGTCAGCGTGGCGCCGGTCGAGGGCAATGAGCTGCCGGGACCGCGCGAGCGCGACCTCGGACCCCGCCCGGGCCAACCCACCTATCGCTGATTCGCAATTCGTCCGGAAAACGGCGCTCTCGCGAGCGCCGTTTTCATTTGTTGGCTTATCAGCTACACCGGGTAGGCGTGCTCCGGTGGGAATATACGGCGCGTCCTACGCCACTGGACCTACCCGCTGCCTGAACGCTGGGGCCGCGCTCCTCATCTAACGGGATGTACTCGCCTTCGATGCTGAAGGCCCACCCCAGAGGAGTTGCCATGAAAACAGTCACCCTTGCCGTCGCTTCGCTTTTTACCGCCCTCGCGCCGGCTGCATTCGCGCAGCAGTATTACTCGGGCGATGACTACCGCAATCGCGATTCGCGCGACGCGCGCCGTGACACGGCCCGCGTCATCGAATCCCGCCCGCTGTACGAAACGGCGAGTACGAAACAGGAGTGCTGGAATCCGCGTGCGGGCCACTTCGAGGAAGTGCGCGGCGAAAACCGGACGCGCATCGGCAAAGGCGCCGCCATCGGCGCAGTCGCCGGTGGCGTGCTCGGTCACCAGGTCGATAGCGGCGGCGGGACCGCGGCCGGCGCCCTGCTCGGTGGCATTCTCGGCCATCATCTCGAGCGTCGCAACGACCGCAACGATGCGCAGAACGATCTCGACTTCGCACGCTGCCGCGTGGTTGCCGAGAATGGCACGCCCAGCAACATCGTTGGCTACGACGTGCGCTACGAGCACAACGGGCAGGAATACATGGCGCGGATGGATCACGAGCCGGGCCGGAGGCTCCGCCTCGGGGAAGACATCAGCCACGACGGAACTCCGCTGAACTCCTACAGTTCCGCGAGCCCGGGCATCCCGTCGTACTCCTGGCGCTAGGCCGCCACGAAAATCCTGCGGGGCTTGCGCCCGGCGATGGTCCACGCAAGCTCCGCCGGTTGCTCCGCATCCCACAGGACGTAGTCGGCGCGTCGGCCCGCCTCGAGAACCCCGCGGTCCTCGAAGCCGAGCGCGCGCGCGGCATGGGTGGTAGCCCCCGCGAGGGCCTCCTCCGGTGTCAGGCCGAACAGCGTGCACCCCATGTTGAGCGCCGTGAGGATCGAGGTATTCGGCGACGTGCCGGGGTTGCAGTCGGTGGCCACCGCCATGGGGACCTGGTGACGGCGTAACGCCTCGATCGGCGGCCGCTGGGTCTCGCGCAGGAAATAGAACGCTCCAGGCAGGAGCACGGCGACAGTCCCCGCCTTCGCCAGCGACATCACGCCGGCTTCGTCGGTGTGCTCGAGGTGATCGGCGGACAGCGCACCGAACTCCGCCGCCAGCATCGCACCGCCCAGGTTTGAAAGCTGGTCCGCGTGAAGCTTGACTCGCAGGCCGTGGGTACGCGCGCATTCGAACACGCGCCGCGTCTGCGCAGGCGAAAACCCAATACCCTCGCAGAACGCATCCACGGCATCGGCCAGGCCGGCGGCGGTGGCCGCCGGGATCAGCTGGTCACACACCAGGTCCACGTAGGCGTCGGCCCGTCCGCGAAATTCGGGAGGCACTGTATGAGCACCCAGGAGCGTGGTCGTGATGCGAACACGGCGCCCCTCCTCGAGGGAGCGCGCCACGCGCAGGCACTTGAGTTCGCTCGCCACGTCGAGCCCGTAGCCCGACTTGATCTCGACCGCGGTCACGCCCTCTGCAAGCATCGCGTCGAGACGCGCGCCCGCTTCGGAGCGCAACTGCTCTTCCGATGCCGCTCGCGTCGCCTTCATGGTGGAGACAATCCCGCCGCCGCCGCGTGAGATCTCTTCGTAGGTGGCGCCCTGCAGGCGCAATTCGAAGTCCTGCGCGCGATTGCCAGCGTAGACCAGGTGCGTGTGGCAGTCGATGAATCCCGGGGTTACGAGGGCGCCCTTTGCATCGACCACCTCGTCGTCTCGCCCAAGCGCGCGGGGTTCGAGGCCCGCCATGTCGCCCACCCACGTGAGCACGCCATTCTCGGCGGCGATCGCGCCATTCTCCACGATCGAATACTTCCCGCCGCGCATCGTCGCGATGCGCGCGTTCACCACAAGGTTGCGCGCCATGGCCGGTATCATAGCCGCGATGCAAGCCCTCCACGCCCGCGACGCACTCCTGCCCTCCGGCTGGGCGCGTGACGTGCTGCTCGAATGGGACGACGCGGGCCTGCTCACCCGCGTCGAGGCGG
>JANNKG010000310.1:0-2590 GCA_031396185.1 Burkholderiales bacterium
AGCGCAGGAGCGCCCAGGGCGCCTCGTCCCGGGAATCGGCCCTTATCCGCGCCCTGCGCGCGGCCTTCTTCGATGAAGACGCTCAAGCCCTGGCGAGCATCAACAAGCTCGCCAGCGAAAAGGCGGGTCCTGCGGTCCTGAAGCACATCGCAATGGCCATCCTGTTTCACGCCTGCAGGGCGCGCGGGGATGAACCGCGCGCGCGGCAGGCTGCGAACGCCCTCTGGGCCGAGGCTGAGTCGGCGCGCAAGCACCTCGAAGCCATGGGGGAACGTACGCTCGGAGGCGGTGCGTTCGAGCGTGTTCTGGTGAAATCGGGCGTCAAAGAGAAAGCGGCGGCCACCCGTTGAGCAGGGCGGCCGTTATGCGCACTAGACTGGTGGTGCGGTGCCGCCTACCAGTTGACCATCCCTTCACCCCCGCCGCATAGCACCATCTCGAGGTCGCTCAGCGTCCGTACGTCATTGGCTCCCGCCTTGGCCACGGATTCCTGCGCGAGGGACTCGTCCTTCGAAAGATCTGCGGCCAGCTTGATCTGATCCATGTCGGTTCTCCTGGTGGTAGGGGAGACGCCGGACGGCGCCCCGGCCCTATTGTTGCAAGTGTTAATTGACAGAGCAAGTTAATTAACACAAGCTCCAGTTCGATCCCCGGAGCTTGTCGTGAGCAGCACTACACCGACTTCGACCCCCCGTCGCGCGCGAAGGAATTCACGGCGTTTGAGGCCCCTGCGGGGCATCGTCGTGCGCGTTCTGGTTTTCACCGCCGCGGTGCTCCTCGTGGCGGCCATCCAGGCGACTGCGTACCTCTTTTCGGGCAGTGGGCGCTACGAGCGCGCACCTGCGCCGCACCCCGGCGCGCTCCCCTTGCCTTCGGGGTGATTTGAGAACCTTCAGTGAGATTTCCCTCGGCCACGTCGGCTATTGGGCTGCCGCCGCGGTCGTGGTGGTGATGGGGTGGGGCCTCCACCACGCCTCGCAACAGGCCGAAGAGTCCTCCCGATGGGTCGACCACACCTTCCAGGCGCTCGCGCTTGCCTCCGGGGTTAGCGAGTCGCTCGGGCGCGCACAGGCGGCGAGTTCGCCCGATCGCGAAGCGGCGCTGGCGCAGGCCGAGGGACGGCTCGGGCAATTGCGCCTCCTCACCCTCGACAATTCCGACCAGCAACGGCGCATCGCCCTGCTGGGTGAGCTGGTCCGCGAGCCCTCGGCGCTCGTGCGCAACACCACCCGCGCTTATTCCGTCGTGGACGAAATCCGCTTGGAGGAGCTCCGCCTGCTCGCCGCGCGCAGGGCGGAGCAGCGAGCGAGCTACCGGACCGAGGACGTCGTGCTTGCGGCCTTCATCGTCATCGGGCTGGCGGTGCTTATCTCGGCGTACCTGGGATTCGTCCGGGAGTCGCGGGCGCGAGCCCGCGCCGAGGGCAGCCTGCGCGACCTTGCGGAGAGCCTGCCGGGCGCGGTGTTCCGATACCGCATGCCGCCGGATGGCGAGGGCCGCTACGAGTTCGTGACCACCAGCGCCGAGCGCGTTCGCGGCGTGAGTTCGCACGAAGCGCTGCGCAACCCGGGTGCGCTGCTGGAATCGATCGTGGAAGAGGACCGCGCCCCTTTCGTCGCCGCCATCGAACAGGGAGCGCGCGAGCTCGCACCCGTCGAGGTGGACTCCCGGGTGAAGGCGGCGTCGGGCGAGATCCGCTGGATCCGAACCACCGCGGCGCCACATCGGGGCGAGGACGGCAGCATCATCTGGAGCGGCCATTGGGGCGACGTGACCGAGAAGCGGGAGTTCGCACACCAGCTGCGCGACTCCCGCGAAGCGGCTGAAGCGGCGAACCTCGCCAAGAGCGTGTTCCTCGCGACCATGAGCCACGAGATCCGCACGCCGATGAACGGGGTCCTCGGCATGCTGGAGCTGCTTTCGCTCACGCAGATGGACGCCGAGCAGCGCACCACGCTGGGCGTCATCCGTGAATCGGGAATCTCGCTGCTGAGGATCATCGACGACATCCTCGACTTTTCCAAGATCGAGGCGGGGAAGCTGGAGCTTCGCCCCGAGCCCGCGTCGGTAGCCGCCATCGTGGAGCGGATCCGAAACCTCTATGCGGGCAGCGCCAGCAGCAAGGGCATCGCGATCGAGCATACGGTCGACGCGCGCATCAGCCCGCTGCTCATGGCGGACCCGGTGCGCCTGCAGCAGATCCTCGGCAACTTCACCAGCAATGCCATCAAGTTCACGTCGGCGGGAAAGGTCGCCATCGCCGCCGAACTCGCCGAGCGCGTCGGCGACGAGGAAGTGGTGCGCTTTACCGTCGTGGATACCGGCATCGGCATCGCCGCGGACCAGATGGCAAGCCTCTTCGAGCCCTTCTCGCAGGCGCGCGGGGTGGAAGCCACTCCGCGGCATGGCGGCACGGGGCTGGGCCTTTCGATCTGCAGGCGCTTGGCGACGCTCATGGGCGGGGCGATCGAGATGCGCAGCGAGCCGGGCCGAGGCACCACCATGTTCTTCACGGTGCGCCTTCCGATCGCGCCGAGCAGCGCCTCGCTGCCCGAGCGCCCACGCACCGGCGAGGCGCGGGCCTTTGCGG
>JANNKG010000321.1:0-10045 GCA_031396185.1 Burkholderiales bacterium
GGCCTCAAGACCACGTATTACCTGCGCACGCTGGCAGCCACCTCGGCGGAGAAATCCACCGGCAAGGGCGGCGAGCTGAATGCGGTGACTGCGGGCGGAATGACCACGGCCGCGGCGGGTGCGGGCGAAGGTTCGTCGGACGATGCCAAGTTCTGCACCATCGACAACCCCGAGTGCGAGGCTTGCCAGTAAGCGTTCTCCCTCTCGCCTGGGAGAGGATCGGGGTGAGGGTAAAAAGGGAGGCGCGAGCCTCCCTTTTTTTTCGCCTGGAGCGGCGGCTAATGCTGACGAGGCTTTGCGGTTTCTCCGGTGTTATGGTTAACTATAACAGTGACTCACGGCGTGGACGCAATCCTGCGCGCGCTGTTAAGCCCTGAGCAGGAGCACGAATTCCGCGTCATGGCTCGAGACTGGAATGACACCCAACCGATCTACCGGCAGATTCGCGACCATGTTGTCGCGATGATCCTCGACGGCGCTCTCAGGGATGGCGACGCGCTGCCGTCGGTGCGCAATGTCGCAGCCGAAAGCCGCGTCAATCCGCTCACGGTCCTCAAGGCGTACCAGCAGTTGGTCGACGAGGGGCTGGTCGAGGCGAGGCGCGGCCTCGGCATGTTCGTCAATGCCGGCGCCCGCGACCTGCTGCTGCGAGTCGAGCGCCAGAAATTCCTTGCGGAGGAGTGGCCCCGGGTCCAGGCAGCCATCCGGCGGCTCGGCCTTACGCCCGACGAGTTGCTCGATGCCGATGCGGCAAGCGGGCGGGCGTCAAAAGCCAAGAAAGGAGCGGGCTGAAACCATGGCATGCATCGAAGCACGCGGCCTCACCAAGGCCTTTCGCTCCAACGTCGCGCTGGATGGCGTCGACTTCCGTGTCGAGGAGGGACGCATTCTCGGCCTCATCGGTCCCAATGGCGCGGGCAAGACCACGGCACTGATGGCGATCCTCGGCCTGACACCGTACCAGGGCGAATTGAAGGTACTCGGGCGCAACCCGTGGACCGAGCGCGACCAGTTGATGCGCGACGTGTGCTTCATCGCCGACGTGGCGGTGCTGCCGCGCTGGATCAAGGTGTCGCAGGCACTGGACTATGTGGCCGGCGTGCACCCGCGATTCGATCGCGCCAAGGCCGAAGGCTTCCTCGCGCGGACCGCCATCAAGCGCTCGAGCAGGGTCCGGGAGCTGTCGAAGGGGATGGTCACCCAGCTGCACCTCGCACTGGTCATGGCCATCGACGCGAAGCTGCTGGTGCTGGACGAGCCGACGCTCGGCCTGGACATCCTGTTTCGCAAGCAATTCTACGACTCGTTGCTGAACGACTACTTCGATCACCAACGCACCATCATCGTGACGACGCATCACGCCGAGGAGATCCAGCATGTCCTCACCGATGTGATGTTCATCGACCGCGGCCGGATCGTGCTCGCTTCCACCATGGAGGGCCTCGAGTCGAGGTACCTCGAAGTGATGGCGGGTCCCGAGCACGTCGCCGCGGCACGTGCGCTCGGGCCGATTCACGAGCGCCAGGTGTTCGGCCGCAGCATCCTGCTGTTCGAGGGCGCCGATCGGGAAGCACTCGCCGCGTTGGGCGAGGTGCGCACGCCCAGCCTTTCGGACTTGTTCGTGGCCGTCATCGGAAAGCAGGCGGGCTCGCTGCAAGGGCAGGCCGCATGAGCGCCGAGGTGCACGCGCTCCGCGAGCCACCGCCTCCCGGTGAGGCGCGCGCTCCTGCGGCCATGAAGGCGGGGCGGACGCTCTACTGGTCGGTGCGGCGCGAGCTGTGGGAGAACCGCTCGCTCTACGTGGCGCCCCTGGCGATCGCCGCCGTGATGCTGTTCGGGTTCCTGGTGACTTCCGGGCAACTGGCGGAGAGTGTGCGCGGCGTGTCGGCGCTCGAGCCCGCGAAGCAGCTTGCCCTGCTCGCGCGCCCGTACGATGTCGCGGCAGTGCTGGTCATGGTGACCTCGGTGATCGTCGGCTGGTTCTACTGCCTCGATGCGCTGCACGGCGAACGCCGCGATCGCAGCATCCTCTTCTGGAAGTCGTTGCCGGTCTCGGACTTGACCACCGTGATGGCAAAGGCGCTGATTCCGTTGGTGGTCCTGCCACTCATCGCTTTCGCGATCATCCTCGCCACGCAGACGGTGATGCTCCTGGCGAGCACCTTGATGCTCGCGGTCAAGGGCGTGAGCGCCGCGCCGTTGTGGACGCACCTCTCGCCCATCCGCGGTACCGGCGTCCTGCTTTACGGCCTGGCGGTGCTGGCCCTCTGGTATGCGCCGATTTACGCCTGGCTGCTGCTGGTTTCGGCCTGGGCGCAGCGCGCCACATTCCTATGGGCGGTGCTGCCACCGGTGGCGATCCTCATCCTCGAGAGGATCGTGTTCGGCACCTCGCACCTGGGCACGCTGCTTCAGTTGCGGCTGGCCGGGAGTTACTCGCAGGCCTTCACCACGAAGGCGGCTTCCAGGGATGGGAAGTGGCCGATCCCGGTCGATCCGATCCCCGACCCGATCAAGTTCCTCGGCACCCCGGGCCTTTGGGTCGGGCTGATTGTGGCGATGGCGCTGCTCGCCGCGGCGATATGGCTACGCCGTCGCCGCGAGCCGATCTGATCCCCCTTTAGAGTCGCTTTCGGACCAACCGGCGGAACAATCGGGTGTGTTCGGAGCATCGAGCGTGCTGGATAGGGAACATGCTGGGTGTTTGCACCCTCCAATAGCGCAACCACGAGGAGGTTTCCATGCGCACACCCGCCAGTATTGCCGGCCACCCGATTCACCCGATGCTGGTCCCGATTGCCATCGGCTGCTTCGTGTTCTCGTTCGTCGCCGACCTGGTCTGCCTGGTGAAGGGCGCGCCCAGCCCGAATCATTGGAACATGCTCGCCTACTACACGATGCTGGGCGGGATCGTGGGTGCTCTCGCCGCGGCGGTCCCGGGTCTCGTCGACCTCTTGTCGCTTCCGCCGGGGCCGGTCAAGAAAATCGCCGTGACCCACATGCTCATCAACCTCGCGGTTGTCGGAATCTACGCCGTCAACGCCTGGATGCGGCGCGGCAACCCGGTCGACCTCACCGTGCCGATGGTGATGTCGATGATCACCATCCTGATGCTGCTTGTCTCTGGATGGCTGGGCGGCAAGATGGTGTTCGAACACGGTGTTGGGGTGGATACCACGAGCCCGAGGTAGCGCTCTCGCTCGGCCCAGGTCACTCGTCGCCAGGGGATGAAGCGACGAGCCAGTCGCACACCCAGAGCGCCGCGATCGCGCCGGCGAGCTGCATGGCGATGAACGCCGCAACACCGCCGGGAGCGATTCCGGCGAACGTGTCCGAGATTGCGCGGGCGACGGTGACTGCAGGGTTGGCGAACGACGTCGACGACGTGAACCAGTAGGCCGCGCCGATGTATGCGGCCACGATGCCGGGCACCGATCCCGGGGCGTGGCGCGAGCCCAGCCGGATACAGGCGATGAGCCCGAAGGTCGCGACCGCCTCAGCCAACCATATCCCGAATCCGGTGCGCACCTTCGTGGAAGCCTGCAGGATCTCGATCGCGAACATGGCGTGCGCGATCCAGACGCCGCTCACGGCACCGGCGAGCTGCGCGACAGCGTAGGGCGCGACGTCACGCCAGGGCACGTCGCGCGCGATCCCTCCGACGAGCGTCACCACCGGATTGAAATGCGCTCCCGATATCGGCGCGAGCACCGTGATCAGGACGTAGAGGCCGCCGACGGTCGCCGCCGTGTTGGCAAGGAGCGCGATCGCCTCGTTGCCGCCGGCAAGCCGCTCGCCCATGATTCCCGAGCCGATCACGACGGCGAGCAGGCCCGCAGTGCCCAGCGCCTCGGCTGCAAGCCGGCGTGCCAGCCCTGCGGTCACTGGGTGCCGATCTCGCTCAGCCGCGACTTGATCGCAAGGTCGTCGAGGGTCGCAAGCGGCAGCGCGAGGAAGAGCTCGATGCGCCGGCGCAGGATGATCGCCGCTTCCTTGAAGGCGGCGCGCTTCTCCTCATCGGTGCCTTCGACCGCGGCGGGATCCTCGACCCCCCAATGGGCGGTGATCGGGCGGCCCGGCCAGACCGGGCAGACCTCACCCGCGGCGTTAGCGCAAACGGTGAAGATGAAGTCGATGGTTGGCGCGCCCTTGGCGGCAAATTCGTCCCAGCTCTTGCTGCGCACGCCCGCGGTCGGCAGGCCGAAACCCTTCAGCGTCTCGATGCTGAAAGGATTCACCTGGCCCGACGGGTGGCTCCCGGCGGAGTAGGCGCCGAATCGGCCCTTGCCCAAGTGGGCGAGGAGCACTTCGGCCATGATCGAGCGGGCGGAATTTCCGGTGCAAAGGAAGAGGACGTTGTAGGCTGGGTTCGTCATGGGGCGTTTGATCCTGTCAGGGGTTTGTGACGATTTCGCGTCGCGAGCATGTAGCTGCCCATTCCGGCAAAGGTCAGCGCCGCGAGCGATGCGAGCGCCGCGTTGCGCGTGAGCCCGAAAGTGATCAGTGCCGAGAACGAGGCCGGCGCAATCGCTTTCGCATAGAGCCCGGCCCGCGACAGGTAGCCCAGCAGGCCGCCCAGGCCGCGCGCGCCGAAGAGCTCCACCGGTGCGGTGCCCTTCACGATGGTGAGCACGCCGTTGCCGCAGCCGTAGGCGATTACGAACACGACCGCCGCGACGCCGAATCCCTCGACGCTGATGAGCGCCACCAGGGCCAGCAGCATGAGGCCGAATGCGACGAGGCCGACGGTCACCGCGCGCACCCGGCCCGAGAACCCGAACTCGATGATGCGCCCCGCCACTTGCATGGGTCCCACCAGCATCGACACGGTGACGGCCTGTGCGGGAGTCAGGCCTGCGGTGGTGAGCAGGCTGATGAGGTGCACCGCGATCACGGCGAAGATGAAGGTCGCGATGGCGAAGCTGGCGGTGAGCCAGAGCAGGCGCGGATCGGCGAGGCCGGGCGAGACCTCGGCCGACTTGGTGACGCTCTCGGCCTGCGTGAGGTGCAGGTGCTTCGGCACGAAGAGCTGGTGGATCGGCAGGCACAGGAAGAGATGCAGGCCCGCATAGATGCCGAAAGTCACGCGCCAGCCCCACGCTTCCAGCAGCAGGTGCGAGAGCGGCCAGAACACCGTGCTCGCGAAGCCGCCGAAGAGGGTGAGCGCCGTCACCGCGCGGCGATAGCGCGTGCCGGTGTGCTGCGAAAGGGTCGCGAAGGCCGGATCATAGAGGCAGGCCGACATTGCCGCGCCCGCGACGATCCACCCGGCGACCATCACCGCGGCGTTGGGTGCGAGCGCCAGCAGGGCCATCGCAATCACCCCGAGCCCCGAGCCGATCGAGAGCACGAAGCGGCCGCCTCGCCGGTCGATGAGCCGGCCCATCGCGGGGGCCATGGTTCCCGAAACCAGCAGGCCCGCCGTGAACGCGCTGAAGAGGAACAATTCCGAGACGCCCAGGTCGCGGCGCATCGCCGGACCCAGCACCCCGATGGCGTAGAAGAGGCTACCCCACGAGATGATCTGGGCAATGCCGAGCGCGCTGATGAAGGGTGCTAGCGGCAGCATGCCGCCTTCTTCGCTGCCTCGACGGGTGGCGCCGGCCCGCCGCAACACGCTTTCACCACGGCAATCGATTCGGCGTCGCCCACCGTGCAGCAACTGGAGGAAGCCTCGTCGAACTGGGTGGAACACACGCCGGTCTCGGGTAATTCCAGTTGCACATCGTCGGCGGCGACCGAGTCGCCCGCCAGCGCCGCGACCACCGAGCGCACCTGCTCGTGACCCGTGGCGAGGAGAAAATTGGGCGCGCGCCCATAGCTCTTGGCACCGACCGCGTAATAGCGTGCCTCGGGATGCGCCAGCTCGCGGTGACCGTGGGGCCGCACGGTGCCGCAGCTGTGGACGTTCGGGTCGATGAGGGGCGCGAGCATCTCGGTCGCCTCGATCCACGGATCGAGCTTCACGCGCAGTTCCGCGGCGATCGAAAGGTCGGGCCGACCGCCGGTGGCGACGATGATCTCGTCGATATCTTCAATGCGCCGTGGCTCGCCGTTGGCGCCGCGACCTTTCGCAACGAGGCAGCCATTGCCGTGCAGACGGGAATCCAGCCCGACTTCCTCGGTGCGGAAATCGGCCTGCACCTCGAGGCGCCCATTATCGGCGAGGCTTTTCAACCGTCGGCCCAGCGCACCGCGCGCCGCGAGGCCATCGTTCTCACCGCCGCCGAAGATGCGGGAAAAATCGTGGCCGCGGATCGTCCAGACGATCTGCGTGCCGGGCGCTTCGTCGGCGAGCTTCGCAAGCGCCAGCAAGCTGCCCGCGGCCGAATGGCCCGCCCCCGCCACCAATACGCGCTTGCCGGCGTAGCGCGCGCGATCGCGGCCGAGGATGTCGGGCATACCGTAAGCGATCTGCGCTGCCGCTTCGGCCTCGCCGATCGCGGGCAGACCGTTCGCACCCAGGGGATTGGGCTTGCCCCAGGTGCCCGAGGCATCGAGGACTGCCCAGGCGCGGAACTGGCGCACACTTTCGGGCGTGGACGTGCGAATCTCGAAGGGCGCGTCGTCCCGTCCTTTCGATTTCACCTTGTCGAATCCGGCGCGTGCGACATCGATTACGCGGTGCGAGAGACGCAACGCCGCGTGCATCGGCGCAAGGGCCGCGAGCGGAGCGAGATAGTCGTCGATCATCGCCCCCGCAGTCGGCAGCGAGTCGAGATCGGGCGAGACCCACCCCGACCCGTCGAGCAGGCGCCGCGCTGCAGGATCGATGTTGTAGCGCCAGGGCGAGAAGAGCTGCACGTGGCGGAAGGATTCGTAGCTCGCAGCCACCGACGATCCCGCCTCGAAGACCACGGGCGCGAAGCCCCGCTCGAGCAGGTGAGCGGCGGCGGCGAGGCCGATGGGACCTGCGCCGATCACGGCGACCGGCAGCGAAGGCAGGTCGTTCTTCATGAAGCACTCCTCTGTTTGTGGGGAACGGTCGCGGGGGCGCAGCACGAGGCGACCGCCTGGCCGATGCGGGCAACCTGCGGCGCGGGCATGCCCTGGCAACACTTTTCGGTGAGGAACGTGACCAGCTCCGACATCGCGGGGTAGTCCGCGCTGTAATAGATGAATCGCCCCTCCTGCCGGGAACGCACCAGGCCCGCCGCCGCGAGCTCCTTCAAGTGGAATGACAGCGTGGAAGCGGGCGCACCCACGGCTTCGGCGATCCGGCCGGCCGCAAGCCCGCCGGGGCCGGCCTGCACCAGCGAGCGGAAGATCGAAAGCCGCGTTTCCTGGGCGAGGGCGGCGAGGAGCGGGACAGCCTGTGTCGTTTTCATGATTCTAGTATTGTAGAAATGAACTAGGATTGTCAAGCCACCGTCACAGGGCTTGGGAAAAAACCAAGACAACAACGCCGATGCCATCCCGTCCGGGAACCGCCTTCCCCCTCGAAGTCAATCCGCACCTGCCTGCCGCCCTGAGCCGCCTCGAGGAGCTGGCGAGCAACCTCTGGTTCAGCTGGAACCGCCCGGCGCGCGCGCTCTTCGCCCGCCTCGACCCGATGGTGTGGGAAGCCGTCGGCCATAGCCCCAAGGCGTTGTTGCAGGGCGTGGACCAGGCGCGGCTCGAAGCGGCCGCGCGCGACCCGGTGTTCCTCCACGACCTGGACCGCCTGCTCGCGACCTACGACGCCTACCACGGACGCCCGCCCACCCGGGAAGGCGAGGTCGCGCTCGGCAAGGACGACCTGGTCGCCTACTTCTGCGCGGAGTTCGGCTTCCACGAGAGCCTGCCGATCTACTCCGGGGGCCTCGGCATCCTCGCCGGCGACCACTGCAAGACCGCGAGCGACATGGCGTTGCCGTTCGTCGCGGTCGGCCTGCTCTATCGCCAGGGCTACTTCCAGCAGACCATCGACGCCGAGGGCACGCAGCACGCGCACTACTACGACAACGATTTCGGCGACCTGCCGATCACCCCGGTGCTCGATGGTGCGGGCAAGCCGCTCGAGGTGAAGGTCGAGTTCGGCGAGCACGACGTGTTCTGCAAGATCTGGAAGGCGCGTGTCGGGCGGATCGTGCTGTACCTGCTCGACACCGACCATGAGCACAACCGGCCGGAGGACCGTGCCACCGCGCACCGCCTTTACGGCGGGGACCGCAACACCCGCATCCAGCAGGAGATCGTGCTCGGCATGGGCGGGGTGCGGGCGTTGCAGGCCCTCGGCATCAAGCCCACGGCGTGGCACATCAACGAGGGCCACGCGGCGTTCATGGTGCTCGAGCGCATGCGCGCACTGGTCGCCGAAGGGCTCGACCTCGACACCGCCCTCGAAACGGTGGCGGCCAACACCATCTTCACCACCCACACGGCGGTGGCCGCGGGCCACGACCACTTCGCGCCCGAGAAGATGGAGCGCTACTTCTTTCGCTACTGCAAGGCGCTGGGCCTCACGAAGGAAGCGTTGATGGCCCTCGGGCGGACGCCGAAGAGCAGCGACTTCAACATGACGGCGCTCGCCGCTCGCGGCTCGCGCTTCATGAACGGCGTGTCGCGAATCCACGGCGACGTCTCGGCGCTGATCCTGGGCGACCTCTGGCCCGAGGTGCCCGAGGAGGAAAACCCGATCAGCTACGTGACCAACGGCGTGCACGCGCCGAGCTTCCTCGCGCCCGAGATGGCCGATGCCTTCGAGCGCTTCATCGGCAGCGGCTGGAATAGCCGCCTCGGCCTGCCGGGGGCGCTGGACGGCGTGGAGTCGGTGCCGGACCACCTTTTCTGGAGCATTCGCCAGCACCTCAAATCGCGCATGTTCGAGCTGGTGCGCCAGCGGGTGCGCGCGCAACATTTCCGCAACCACGGTAGCGAGGCCCACCTCGACCGCCTGCTCAAGTACGCCGATCCCGCCAACCCGAAGGTGCTGACCATCGGTTTCGCGCGGCGCTTCGCCACCTACAAGCGAGCAACGCTTCTCTTCTCCGATCTCAACTGGTTGCGCCAGATCATCTCGGACGCCGAGCGGCCGGTGCTGTTCCTCTTCGCGGGGAAAGCGCACCCCGCCGATGAGCCGGGCAAGGAGTTCGTGCGCCGCATCACGCAGGTCGCCGCCATGCCTGAGTTCGAGGGGCGCTTCCTGCTGGTCGAGGGCTATGACCTGCGGCTGGCGCGGCGCCTGGTCTCGGGCGTGGACGTGTGGCTCAACAACCCGATCTTCCCGCTCGAGGCGTCGGGCACCTCGGGCATGAAGGCGGGTTTCAACGGCGTGATCAACCTCTCGGTGCTCGACGGCTGGTGGGGCGAGGGCTACACCGGTGACAACGGCTGGGCGATCAAGCCCGCCTCCGAGATGCTCTCCGACGAACGCCGCAACCTCGAGGAGGGCAGGAGCCTCTACGAGCTGCTGCAGGACAAGGTGATTCCGCTCTACTACGACCGCGACGACCTGGGCTTCTCGACGGAATGGATCCAGATGGCGAAACGCTCGATCATGTCGCTGCTGCCGCAATTCAACAGCGAGCGCATGGTGGGCGAGTACCTTGCGCGCTTCTACGTGCCAGCCTGTGCGCGCGGCCGGCAGTTTACGCAGGGCCAATACGCGGTCGCGCGCGACGTGGCCGGCTGGAAGCGCCGCGTGCACCCCGCGTGGCCCAACGTCCAGGTGCGCGCGCTCGCGATGCCCGAGCGCATCACCCGCTTCGGGGAGAAGGTGCGCTTCACGGTCGGCGTGCGCTCCGACCCGCTCACGCCCGATGACTTGGTGGTCGAATTGTTGCTGGTGCCCGCCGTGGAGCAGCTCGCCGCCGGACGCAAGCCCGACGCCTATCCATTCACCTACACCGGCAAGCGCGGCGAGAACGGCGAGTACCAATACGAGCTCGACCTTGCCCCCGAGCTCTGCGGCAAGCTCGAGTACCGCGTCCGCGCGTACCCGTACCACCAGGCCCTGTCACACCGCTTCGAGATGGGGCTGATGCGGTGGGTGTGATTGTCATCCCGGCCGCTGCAGGGCAGCGATGGGCCGGAATCCAATTTCACGCCGTGAGCTTCGCGTAGA
>JANNKG010000362.1:0-1960 GCA_031396185.1 Burkholderiales bacterium
CGAACTTCATCGCGATCTCGCGGATGCCGGGCAGGCGCTTGTCGATGGTCTCGAGGCCCAGGTGATCGAGCTCGAACACTACGGAATGCCCTTCGATCGAAACGAGAACGGCACCATCTATCAGCGCCCCTTCGGCGGGCATTCGGCGAATTTCGGCGAGAAGCCGGTGCAGCGCAGCTCATGCGCCGCCGACCGCACCGGCCACGCCATGCTGCACACGCTCTACCAGCGCAATGTGATGGCGAAGACGCAGTTCTTCGTCGAGTGGATGGCGTTGGACCTGATCCGCGGCGCCGATGGCCAGGTGCTCGGCGTGACCGCCCTCGAGATGGAGACCGGCGAGATCGTGATCTTTCACGCCAAGGCGACACTTTTCGCCACCGGCGGCGGCGGGCGCATCTACTCCTCCTCGACCAACGCATTCATCAATACCGGCGACGGCCTCGGCATGGCGGCCCGCGCCGGAATCCCGCTCGAGGACATGGAATTCTGGCAATTCCATCCGACCGGCGTCGCGGGCGCCGGCGTGCTGATCACCGAGGGCGTGCGCGGCGAGGGCGGCTACCTCCTCAACAAGAACGGCGAGCGCTTCATGGAGCGGTATGCGCCGACCATGAAGGACCTGGCGTCCCGCGACGTGGTCGCGCGCGCCATGGCCACCGAGATCAAGGAAGGTCGCGGGCTGGGCGAGCACGGCGACTACCTGCTGCTCAAGCTCGACCACCTGGGCCTCGAGACCATCGACAAGCGCCTGCCCGGCATCCGCGAGATCGCGATGAAGTTCGCCAACGTGGACCCGGTGAAGGAGCCGATCCCGGTGGTGCCCACGGTGCACTACCAGATGGGCGGCATTCCCACGAATTATCGCGGCGAGGTGGTGGTGCCGGAGGGCGGCAATCCGAATTCGGTCGTGCCCGGCTTCTACGCCGCGGGCGAATGCGGCTGTGCCTCGATCCACGGCGCCAACCGCCTCGGCACCAATTCCCTCACCGACCTGCTGGTGATGGGCAAGAGCTCGGCGATCTCGATGATCGAGTACGTTCGCTCCGCCGGAGCGACCCATCGCGAGCTGCCGAAGGACGCGGCCGATTATGCGAGGAGCCGCGTCGCCCGCCTCGACACGCAGGCGAACGGCGAGGAAGTGCACGTGGTGCGGGGCGACATCCAGCGAACCATGCAACTGCATTGCGGCGTGTTCCGGTTCCCGGACCTGCTGCAGGAAGGTGTTGCCAAGATCAAGTCGATCGCCGAGCGCGCGCAGCGCACCGGGATCAAGGACAAGTCGAAGGTGTTCAACACCGCGCGCATCGAGGCACTCGAGCTCGACAACCTGGTCGAGACGGCGCGCGCGACCATGGTCTCTGCCGAGGCCCGCAAGGAAAGCCGCGGCGCGCAGGCGCGCGAGGACCATCCCACCCGCGACGACCACAACTGGCTCAAGCATTCGCTCTGGTATCGCGACGGCGACCGCCTCGACTACAAGCCGGTGAACCTGAAGCCCCTGTCCGTCGAATCGTTCGTTCCCAAGGCACGCGTCTACTGACCATGAAGATCCGCATCCAGCGCTACGACCCCGACAAGGACTCGAAGCCGTACCTGCAGGATTACGACCTCGAGCCGGGCCCGGCGGACCGCATGCTCCTAGACGCGCTGATCCGCATCAAGACGATGGACGATTCGCTTGCGCTGCGGCGCTCGTGCCGCGAAGGCGTGTGCGGCTCGGATGCGATGAACATCAACGGCAAGAACGGGCTCGCCTGCACCACCAAGCTGGTGGACCTGCCCGCCACGGTGACGTTGAAGCCGCTGCCCGGCCTGCCGATCATCCGCGACCTGATCGTCGACATGACGCAGTTCTTCGCGCAGTACAACTCGATCAAGCCGTACGTGATCGACAACGATCCCATGCCCGAGAAGGAAAGGCTGCAGTCGCCCGAGCAGCGCGAAGAGCTCGATGGCC
>JANNKG010000367.1:0-14608 GCA_031396185.1 Burkholderiales bacterium
CCGCCTCCGACAGGTGGACGGTGAACTCCACGCTGCTGCCGTTCATGTGGCGCTTGAGGATCTCCTGCATGCGCATGCGCACGTCGGTGTTGTAGTTCTCGCGCGGCAGGAAGATCAGGCACGAGTAGAAGCGCCCGTAGAGGTCGCGCCGGATGAAGACGCGGGTCTTGCGCCGGTCGCCCAGACGCAGGATTCCGAGCGCGGTCTCGAGCAGCGTGTCCTCGTCGATCTGGAAGAGCTCGTCCCGCGGGTACTCCTGCAGGATCGACAACAGGTTCTTGTGCATGTGGCTGTACTGCCGGAATCCCGAGCGCTCGACAACGCGCGCGACCGTTCGGCGCAGCAGGGGGACCTCGCGCAGGTCGGCATGGTAGGCCGACGACGTATAGAGGCCGACGAAACGGCGCTCGCCCACCACCGAGCCCGACGCGTCGAAGCGCTTGACCCCGATGTAGTCGAGGTACCCCGGGCGGTGGACGGTGGCGCGCGCGTTGGCCTTGGTGAGCACCAGCAGGCGCGGTTCGCGCGCAAGCGCGCGCAGTTGTGCGGGAAGCTCGGCGAAGCTCGCCGAGACGCCCCCGAGCTTCGGCTCGCGCAGCACGCCCAGGCCCGAGCGCGGCACGATCCGCAGCTGGTCCTCGCCATTGACTTCGGAGAGCTCGTAGTCCCGATATCCCAGGAAGGTGAAATGGTGTTCCGCGGCCCAGGCCAGGAACGCCCGAATCTCCTCGGTTTCCTCGTTGCGCAGGAAATCCGGAGGTGAAACGAGCTCCTTCGCGACCTCCACCATGCGCGCGCGCATGGCTTCCCAGTCCTCGTGTGACGCGCGCACGTCCGCGAGCACGTGCATGACGCCCTCCCCAAGCGCCTTGAGCTTTGCCGGATCGAGCTCGCGGTCGACCTCGACGTGCATCAGCGATTCCTGCTTGCCCTCCTTGCCTGGCGGGCCGAACGCTGTGAGTTGGCCTTCGGGATCGCGTTTGGTGGAGAAGAGCGGGTGGTTCAGCAGTTGCAGCGTATAGCCCTGGCGATTGACCTCCATCGTGACCGAATCGACCAGGAACGGCATGTCGTCATTCACGAGCTCGATCACGGTGTGCGCGGTGGTCCAGCCGTGCTCGTCCGGGCGCGGGTTGTAGACGCGCATCTTCGGCGTGCCCGAGGAGAACCGGCGCGCGAGCGCGAGCTGCGCCATGGCGGCGCCGTAGAGATCCTCGGGATTGCGGTTGGCGAGGTCTTCGGGGTCGACCTGGTCGTAGTAGATCGTGATGAAGTCGCGCGCTTCGCGAGCGGCGGGGGCTGCAAGGCGTGTGTCGGCGATGCGCAGCACCTGCTCGAGGAGGGCCTGCTTCTGCTCGTGGCTCGGGAAGTGCATGGAGGATTTCCAGCGACTGAAACCGCCATTGTCCTCCAAAGCGGGACCGGTTATCCTCCCCCCACAAGCGGCCATCGAGCTCTCGAGCACTACCCGCCAAGCCGCGCACCCATCCCAACCAGCGGAGGTTCACCCAATGATTCGCCCCATGAAAGCCGCCATCGCGGCGCTGGCGCTCGCACTCGTCGCGCCCCCGGCCCTCGCCCAGGAACTCACCGGCACCCTCAAGAAAATCAAGGATTCCGGCAGCATCACCCTCGGCCACCGCGAGACCTCGATCCCGTTCTCCTACCTCGACGACAAGCAGCAGCCGATCGGCTACTCGATGGACATCTGTGCCGCGATCGTGGAGGAAGTGAAGAAGGAGCTCGCCCTCACGACGCTCAACGTCAAGTACAACCCCGTGACCTCGCAGACGCGTATCCCGCTGATGTCCAACGGCACCATCGACCTCGAGTGCGGCTCGACCACCAACAACCTCACGCGCCAGAAGCAGGTTGCGTTCGCGCCGGTCACGTTCATCACCGGCACCAAGCTGCTGGTCAAGAAATCCTCGAAGATCAAGTCCTACAAGGATCTGAAGAACAAGACCGTGGTGGTGACGCAGGGCACGACCAACGAGCGCACCATCAAGGCGCTCTCGGACAAGGACAGCCTGGGCATCAAGTTCCTCAATGCCAAGGACCACGCCGAAAGCTTCCTCACGGTCGAGTCCGGCCGCGCGGTGGCGTTCGCGATGGACGACATCCTGCTCTACGGCCTCCAGGCCAAGGCGAAGAGCCCGAAGGACTTCGAGGTGGTAGGCGAGTACCTGTCGTACGACCCGTACGGGATGATGTTCCGCACCAACGACGACGCCTTCGGCGTGGTGGTGCGTCGCGCGGTCGCGCGCTTCTTCGGCGATGCCGGCCAGTGCAACGGGCCGATCAGGAAGGTCTACGCCAAGTGGTTCACCGACAAGCTGCCCTCGGGCGAAACCATGGGCGTGCCGCTGAGCCCGCTGCTGGAAAACGTCTGCCGCACCAACGCGCTGCCCGACTGACGCAGGGCTAGGCGGGAGGCGCGCCGGCCGCGCACCTCCCTCCCACCTTCATGGACTGGAAGGTATTCCTCGAGCAAGCCCCCTCCGGAGGCATGACGTACCTCGGCTGGCTCGCTTCGGGCACGATGTGGACGCTGCTCGTGTCGATCTTCGCCTGGGTGATCGCATTCACGCTGGGCTCGGTCCTCGGCGTGGTGCGGACCACGCCGCTGAGGATCCCGCGCGCGATGGCCACCGCGTACGTCGAGGTCTTCCGCAACATCCCGTTGCTGGTGCAGATGTTCCTCTGGTATTTCGTGATGCCGGAGATCGTGCCCAAGGCCCTGGGGGACTGGCTCAAGACCGAACTGCCGAACCTGGTCGACCTGCCGTTCGCGCAGTTCAGCATGTGGGAGTTCACCGCCGCGGTGCTCTGCCTCGGCCTCTATACCGCTTCACGCGTGGCCGAGCAGGTGCGTGCGGGCATCGAGTCGCTGCCCCGCGGCCAGACCAACGCCGGCCTGGCGATGGGGTACACGCTGCCCCAGGTCTACCGCTACGTCCTGTTGCCGATGGCCTACCGGCTGATCATCCCGCCGATGACCTCGGAATTCCTCACGATCTTCAAGAACTCCTCGACGGCGCTCACCATCGGGGTGCTCGAGCTCACTGCGCAGAGCCGCCAGATCTCCGAGTACACCTTCAAGACCTTCGAGGCCTTCACCGCCGCGACCCTGATCTACATCGTCATCACGCTCACCGTGATCTACGCGATGCGCTTCCTCGAGGGGCGGCTCGCGGTGCCGGGCTACATCTCGCAGGCCGGCGGGGGCCACTGATGCGTTCGACGGACCCATAGGGCATGGACTTCGACTGGGGGATCATCTGGAAGAGCCGCGAGGTCCTTTGGGACGGCATGAAGCTATCCCTGCAGCTCTTCGCGATCGCGCTGGCGGGGGGCATCTTCTTTGGCACGCTGCTCGCGCTGGCGAGGCTGTCGAGCTGGAAGGTCCTGTCAATCCCCGCGACCGGGTTCGTGAATCTGATCCGCTCGATCCCGTTCATCATGGCGATCTTCTGGTTCTACTTCCTCACTCCCATGCTGGTGAGCAAGTTCACCGGCCAGCAGGGCGAGGCGGTCGGCCCGTTCGCCTCGGCGATCGTGGCCTTCATCATGGTGGAAAGCGCGTACTACTCGGAAATCATTCGCGCGGGCATCCAGTCCATACCACGCGGCCAGCCGTGGGCCGCCCACGCGCTCGGCATGAACTATTGGCAGGCAATGGCCCATGTCGTGCTGCCGCAGGCGTTTCGAAACATGCTGCCGATCATGCTCACGCAGGCGGTGATCCTGTTCCAGGACACGTCGCTGGTGTATGTCGTGGGTCTCAAGGATTTTCTTGGCGCGGCGAGCAAGGGCGGCCAGCTGAGCGGGCGCATCGTCGAGCTCTATATTTTCGTGGCTTTCGTCTACTTCATCATCTGCTTCGGTGCTTCCTGGGGCGTTAAAAAGCTCAACGAGAAGATTTCCGTAGCGAAATAGGAACCCGCCAATGACCAGCACCACGCAAGCCACTGCGGCCGCCGCCGGACCGATGATCGACCTGAAGGGCGTGAGCAAGTGGTACGGGACCTTCCAGGTGCTCACCGACTGCACCACGAGCGTGAAGAAAGGCGAGGTCGTGGTGGTCTGCGGGCCCTCGGGATCGGGCAAGTCCACCCTGATCAAGACGGTGAACGCGCTGGAGCCGGTCCAGAAGGGGGAGATCACGGTGGATGGAGTGGCGGTGCACGACCGGAAGACCAATCTATCCAAGCTGCGCTCGCGGATCGGCATGGTGTTCCAGAATTTCGAGCTGTTCCCGCACATGAGAATTATCGACAACCTCACCATGGGCCAGATGAAGGTCTTGGGGCGCTCGAAGGAGCAGGCGGTCGAGCACGGGCTCAAATACCTCGATCGCGTGGGGCTCATCGAGCAGAAGGACAAATATCCGGGCCAGCTCTCCGGCGGCCAGCAGCAGCGCGTTGCGATCGCGCGCGCCCTCGCCATGGATCCGATCGCAATGCTCTTCGACGAGCCCACCTCCGCTCTCGACCCGGAGATGATCAACGAGGTGCTCGACGTGATGGTGGAGCTTGCCCGCGAAGGCATGACGATGATGTGCGTGACCCACGAGATGGGGTTCGCGCGCACCGTCGCGCACCGCGTCGTCTTCATGGATCGCGGGCAGATCGTGGAGGACTGCACCAAGGACGAGTTCTTTGGCAAGCCCCGCTCGGAACGCGCCCAGCAGTTCCTGTCGAAAATCCTGCACCACTAGGGACGGACCCCGTTTTGGCGGGCTTCGCATATGTGACGCAGTTCACAACCCCCCCCTGGGAGCCCGGGGTCCGGACCCCCGGAAATCATTGACGAACATACCCTTTTTGCACCAAACTCCCGGTCTATGAACCGCCTTACGGCCATTGGCCTGGCTTCGCTCGTTGCCTACGGTCTGCTGATCGCGAGCAAATATACGGGCGTGGTATCGGCCGCTCGCGACGAGCGAGCACCGCATGCCGCCCTGTTGCCTGCGGATTCGAACGGCAATTCCGGTGTGTTCGCCGCCAACGCCGAGCCGCGCCAGTCGACCCTCGTCTCGCTTCCGGCACCGGTGGCCCGCGCCCAGGCCTCCCGCATCTCGGGCATCGCCCTGGAGTTCCGCAATTCCCGCGACCTCAAGGCCTTCGCCGACGAACTGGCGACGCGCGCGGCGAGCTTGTCCGGCGACGAACGCTATCACCTCGCCAAAGCCCTCGAGGAATGCCTGTTCGCCACCACGGTGAACGAAGACCTCGCAGCGTACAGCGCCAAGCAGAAACGCCAGTTCCTCGCAGGCCTTCCCGCGGGCGACCCGATCAACGAGAAGCGCATCGCCGCCTACGAAGCAGTCGACAACACCCAACGTTGCCTGGGATTCCAGAGCGCTAAAGTTTCGCAGAAGGACATCGACGCGCTCTATCGCGCAGCCGCTCAGCAGGGCGATCCACGAGCCCAGGCGCGCATCGTGACCGCCGAATTGAGCAAGGGCATCGGCAAGGTCGGTGAACCCACGCAGAACACCCGCGGCGCGACCGACGAGCTTTCGATGCTGATCGGCCTGCTCGAGAGCCGCGACCCGGAGGCGATGATGTACGTGGGCCAGTTCCTCGCGCAAAACGCGGTGAGCCAGAACCTGCGGGTGGGCTTGAACGGCGAGATCCCGGAACCTTCCGCGTTCCTCGGCGCGTTCTCACTCGTCGCCTGCGACGTGGGGCAGGACTGCGCCAACGGCTCCCAGCATCGCGACCTGCTCCAGGCCTGCGCCTATGGCGGATATTGCAATGCGCAGAGCTACGAAGACCTTTACCAGAACTTCCTCGCCTCGCCCTGGGCGTACGCCCAGGCAATGCGCTATCGCGGGATGATCCACACCGCGATCGACCAGCGCAACTGGGGGCTCATCGGCCTCACGCCGAAAGTCGCCAGCTCGCAGCTCGTCCCGCAGTAACTCCCTTTCCCATGCCGTCGTGGTGCGCTAGCGAGCGGCCAGGACGCCCACGTGTTCGACCACGCAGCGCCCGAGGGCATCGACGTTGTAGCCGCCCTCGAGCGTGGAGACCACGCGCCCGCTGGCGTGGCGGTCGGCAACCTCCACCAGCCGCTCGGTGACCCACCGATAGTCTTCGTCGCCGAGCTTCAGGTATGCCAGCGGATCTTCGCGATGGGCGTCGAACCCCGCCGAGACGAAGACCATCTGCGGCTTGAACGCCTCGAGCGCCGGCATCCAGAAGCGCTCGACGGCGTTGCGAAACCCCTGGCCGTCGGTCATCGCGGCGAGCGGCACGTTCACGATGTGATCGTTGCCCGAATCCGCGCCGCTGTAGGGGTAATACGGGTGCTGGAAGGTCGAGCACAACATCACGCGCGGATCTTCGTGGAACGCGTCCTCGGTGCCGTTGCCGTGATGCACGTCGAAATCGAGAACCGCTACGCGCTCGAGGCCGTGGGACGCGATGGCGTGGGCGGCGCCGATCGCCACGTTGTTGAATACGCAAAAGCCCATCGGCCGGTCGCGGGTCGCGTGGTGCCCGGGCGGTCGCACCGCGCAGAAGGCGCTATCCACTGCGCCCGCCATCACCATGTCGGTCGCCGCGACGACCGCGCCTGCGGCATGCAGGGCCGCCGACAACGAGCTCGGGTTCATCGACGTGTCGGGATCGAGGTAAGCGTAGCCGCGCGCCGGCGAGGATTCGAAGACCCGATCGATGTGTTGGGCCTGGTGCACGCGCTCGAGATGCTCGCGACGGGCTTGCGGGGCCTCTCGCACGACGAGCTTCCGCAGGAGTCCTGAGGCCTCCAGCGCCGCAAGGACCGACCGCAGGCGTTGCGGCGACTCCGGATGCCCCTCTCCCATCTCGTGCAAGACGCAGTCGGGATGGGTGAGCAGCGCGGTGGGCATCGGCCTTTAGAAGCTCTGACGGGTGATGGATTTGGTGCCAGACAAGGTAGGCAGGTTATACGCCGGGTCGGAGGGGGCGAGGCCCGCGGGCGCGGCGATGTCGTACGAGAACCGCCCGTTGCCGGCGTCGGTGAAACTGAACGTGAACGTCCCGACCGGATTGTTGCGAGGGCTCGAACCCGACTGGTTGAACGGCACGCCGCTCGCCACGTATGCCGTGCCGGTGAGCGTGGTCGGGGTGGTCCACGTGCCTCCCGGCATCACGATCCACAATGGCTTGTTCCGGCCGGCCGATTCCTCGCGCGGGTCGTAGGTGTACCAGACCGCGAACACCTGGTGTGTGCCAGAGTGCTGCGCAAAGCTCACGCCCCAGCCGGATTCCGCCGCGTTCCACCACATGTCGGTGTAATTGGCGGCGGGCGTGCTCTGACCCGAGGCGGGAATTGCGATCGCGACCAGGGCCGCGCCAAGAAGTGTTCGAATCATGCCGTTTGCCTCGCGAGCCAAGTATTGTGGTCGATCCGCCACGCAAGCTCAAATCAGCGGCTCGATGGGGTGGTCGTGCTATCCTCAAAAACATAACGGATGGACTCGTAACTCGCTGACAAGGTTCCCCTTTTTCCATGCTCCTCGACACCCGCAGCCGCACTTCCGCGAGTCCTATCGAGGCGGTCGTCGCCAGCGCCGGCCAGATCATCCTTGGCAAGGAACGCCAGATCCGCCTCGCGATGGCGTGCATCCTCGCCCGCGGCCACCTTCTGATCGAAGACGTACCCGGGGTGGGCAAGACGACGCTGTCCCATGCCCTGGCGCGCCTGCTGGGACTCGACTACCAGCGCATCCAGTTCACTTCCGACCTGCTGCCCGCGGACATCATCGGCGTGTCGATCTTCGACCGCGACAGCTCCGCCTTCCGCTTCCATCCCGGGCCGATCTTCGCCCAGATCATCCTTGCCGACGAGATCAATCGCGCCAGCCCGAAGGCCCAGAGCGCGTTGCTGGAGGCGATGGAGGAGCATCAGGTCACTGCAGAGGGCGAAACGCGCCCCCTGCCGGAGCCCTTCTTCGTGATCGCCACCCAGAACCCGATGCACCAGGTGGGCACCTTTCCGCTGCCCGAGTCCCAGCTCGACCGCTTCCTCATGCGAATCAACCTGGGCTATCCCGATGCCAAGGCCGAGCGCGAACTGCTGCGCGGTGCGGAACGCCGCGACATGATCACCCAGCTGCAGCCGGCAATGACCGGCGCGCAGCTCGCCGAGCTCCAGAAAGCCGTTCCGCAGATGCAGGTTTCCGAAGCACTGCTCGACTACGTGCAGCAGATCATCAACCACACGCGCCATTCGCCGCGCTTCACCCAGGGCTTGTCGCCGCGCGCGGGCGTGGCGGTCCTGCGCGCCGCACAGGCATGGGCGATGATGGAAACCCGCCGCCAGGTATTGCCGGAAGACGTGCAGGCGGTCCTTCCGGCGGTCGTGGGCCACCGGCTGCACGGCAACGCCGATGCGGTGAAGGGCGGATTCGATGCCGCCAAGGAACTCATCGGCAGCGTGCCGATTCCCTAGGGCAATGCCTTGTCGGTAGCTCTGGCAAACCTGCGTCAATCGATTTCGGACTGGATCTTCCGCACAAAGGTCCCCGAGACGCCCCCGGTCACGCTCGTCCAGCGGCGCATCTTCATCCTGCCGGCGCGCCAGGGCTACGTGTTCGCGTTCACCGTCCTGATCCTGCTGATCTCGTCGATCAATTACTCCCTGTCGCTCGGCTTCACGCTCACCTTCCTGCTCGCGAGCATGGCGGGCGTCGCGATGCTCCACACCTGGCGAAACCTCGCGCACCTGAGGCTGCGTCCGGGCAGGTGCGATCCGGTCTTCGCGGGAGAGACTGCGCGCTTCAACGTGAGCGTCGAGACGCCCTCGCAGACGCGCTTCTCGATCGCGGTGCGCCGACGCGGCGACGAGCCGGTATACGCCGATATCGTTGCCGCCGAGATGGCCTCGATTTCCCTCGGGGTCACCGACACGCGCCGCGGGATCGCGCAGTGCGGGCGGCTCGAGGTGTTCACGCGCTATCCGCTGGGCTTCTTCCATGCCTGGTCCTACGTGGACTTCGGCCTCACGGTGCTGGTCTACCCGCGTCCCGACCTACTCGCAGGCACCCCGCCCTCGCAGTCACGCAGCGCCTCCGAAGAAGGCATCCCGATCCCCGGCGACGATGAGTTCAACATGCTGCGGCCGTACCGTCCCGGCGATACGCCCAAGCAGATCGCATGGAAAGCCCTTGCACGCGAGCGGGGCCTGCTCACGAAGGAATTCAACGCGACCGCCTCGAACGAGCTGTGGGTGGATTGGGACGGGGCCCGCGCCGCCGATATCGAGGCGCGCCTGTCGATCCTGTGCCATTGGATCGTCCAGGCGGAGGCCTTCGGGCAAAGCTACGGCCTGCGCCTGCCCGGCAAGGAGATCGCGCCGTCGCGCGGCGAGTCTCACCGCACGCGCTGCCTGGAGGCGCTCGCGCTTTTCGAGGCGCCGCGATGAAGGCGCCCGCGGCGAGCGCGCCGCTCGACGTACGCAACGTCCTGTGGCTGCTCGCCTCGATGGGGTTCGTGGTCGGTCCCCACCTGCTGCGGCTGCCCGCGTGGGTCAGCATCTTCTTCGCCGTGGTGGTGGGATGGCGCGCCTGGATCTCGTGGGCGGCGCTGCACTCGCCGCCGCGCTGGTTCATGTGGACGGTGACGGCAGCCGGCACCTACGGGACGTTCCTCACCTACGGACGGATCTTCGGGCGCGAAGCGGGCGTGACACTCCTCATCATCATGGCGGCGCTGAAGCTGCTCGAGATGCGAAACCAGCGCGACGTCGTGCTCTCGATTTACCTGGGATTCTTCCTGGTGATGACGAATTTCCTGTTTTCGCAGACCATCCCCCTCGGCATCTACATGCTCGCGTGCGTCTGGATCTTCGTCGCGACCCTGGTGGGCTTCAACCGCGTCGGCCGTTCGCCCACGCTGTCCGAGCGCCTGCGCCCCGCGGGCGCCCTTCTGATCCAGGCCCTGCCCCTGATGGTCGCGTTCTTCATCCTGTTTCCGCGCACCCAAGGTCCTCTCTGGGCGCTGCCACAGGATTCACGCTCCGCGCAGACCGGCCTCTCGGAATCGATGAGCCCCGGCAACATCGCCAACCTCATCAAGTCCGACGCGCTCGCCTTCCGGGTGCAATTCGAGGGCGGCATGCCCCCATACCGCTCGCTCTACTGGCGCGGCCCGGTGCTGGTGGACTTCGATGGCGCTACCTGGAAGATGCGGACCTATGCGGCCCAGGGCCACATCGATTACTCGCGACGCGACCGGCCCTCCAAATACGCGGTGACGCTCGAGCCGCACAACAAGACGTGGCTATTCGCGCTCGACGTCCCCGGTTCGCTCCCCGAAGGCAGCCACCTGCTCTCCGACCTGCAGCTGCGACATCGCCGACCAGTCTCCGAGCGCATGCGCTACGAGGTCACCTCGTATCTCAACTACCAGTTCGGCGAAAGCGCGAACGCGGCGCAGCTGAAAGCGGCGCTGAGCTTCGACGAAACCCGCAATCCCCGCACGGTGGCTCTGGGCCGGCAGTGGTCTCGCGAGAACCCGGATCCGCGGACCATCCTCGCCAAGGTCGCGCGGCACTTCGGGACGGGATACTCGTACACTCTCGAGCCTCCGACGCTGGATCGGCTCAATCCCTTCGACGACTTCGTGTTCAATTCGCGCCAGGGTTTCTGCGAGCATTACGCGGGTGCCTTCACGCTCATCATGCGTGCGGCCGGCGTGCCCGCCCGGGTGGTGACCGGTTACCAGGGGGGCGAGGTCAACCCGTTCAATAGCGAGCTAATCGTGCGCCAGGCCGATGCGCATGCCTGGTCGGAGATCTGGGTCAAGGAAGAAGGCTGGTTGCGCGTCGATCCTACCGCGGCGGTCTCTCCGACGCGGGTCGAAAACGGCGTGAACGCCGCGCTCGGGCCGATCGGCATGATTCCCTCGTTGATCGATGCCGACCGGTTCGGCCTGCTCGCAAACTTGCGCTTTGCATGGCAGATGATGAACAGCAACTGGGATCAGTGGGTGGTCGGCTACAACATGGACCGGCAGCGCCAATTCTTTTCGCAGCTGGGGTTGCCAGAAATCGACTGGCGCACCCTCAGCTTCTGGCTGATGATCGCCACCATCGCGATGGGGATCGCGGTCACCATCGGCCTGCTGGTCCGCGACCGGCCGCCGCGGCGCGAGGCCTCGCTTGTCGCATGGGACCGATTTTGCGCCAAGCTCGCGCAGTCTGGAATCGCCCGGTTTCCGCAAGAGGGCCCGCTTGATTACCTCGCGCGCGTGAAGGCGGCGCGGCCGGAGCTCGGCGGACAGGCCGAGGAAGTTACGCGTCGCTACGTCGAGGCGCGCTACGGGAGCGGTGCATCGCGTGACGAGCTGCGCGCGCTCGCGCGCATGGTCCGCGATTTCCGCGTGGCGTAGGACGCCTTTCTACATCGCCGGCAGGATCTTCGCCGGATCGACCGGCTTGCCTTCGCGGCGCACCTCGAAGTGCAGCTTCACCTGGTCGGCATCGGTCTGCCCCATCTCGGCGATTTTCTGGCCCTTGCGCACATCCTGTTGTTCCTTTACCAGGATGTTGTCGTTATGTGCGTACGCCGAGAGCCATGTGTTGTTGTGCTTGATGATGATGAGCTTGCCGTAGCCGCGCAGCCCCGACCCGGCGTAAACGACGCGCCCCGACGAAGCGGCGAGCACCGGTGCGCCCTTGCGCCCGGCGATGTCCATGCCCTTGGAGGTCTCGCTGAACGGCGAAAGCACCTTGCCCTTGGCCGGCCACATCCAATCGACCTCCTCGCGGTCGGTGCCCGCGGGCTTGTCGGGTTCGCGCACCGGCGCGGGCGTCTCCGACGCCAACGGGGGTGGCGAAACCGCCGCCGTCACGGCGTCGGAACTCCCGAATTGCGCGAGCGCGCGATCCGTATACGGCACTTTCTGGCCGCGTGGCTCGACCTTCGCGCCCGGGGTGTTTAGCATCGGCCGCGCCTCGATCGGCGCACCGGGCGAGGCAAGGGGCGTGGTGATCGGGACGGCAAGCGGGCCCGACCCCGCCGGAGCCGCAACCACCAGCACCTGGCCCACCGAGAGAACGTTGGGATTGGTGATGCCGTTCCATGCGGCCAGTTCGCGGTAGTCAAGGCCGTACTGAAGGGCGATCCCGACCAACGTTTCACCGCGCCTCACGGCATGGGTGGGAACGGGTTTTTCCGGCGCAGGCGGCGCCTTGGCCACCTCGACCGGGAGCGGGACCTCGACAGGCAGCCGATCGACCACGGGCGCAGGACGGCGCGCCGCACAGCCCGCGAGGAGGAGCGCCAGCACTACAAGTGCGAGCGACCGCATCACGCGAGCCCCGTCAGCAGCGGCACGAAGCGCACCTCGGCCCGCCTCTGCTCGACGAAGCCCTTCTCCGTGCGATCGACCACGTAGAGCCATTGGTCGTCGGTCCCGACCGGCAGCACCATGCGTCCGCCGACCGCCAGCTGCTGCTTGAGAGCGTCGGGAACGTGCGTCGCGGAAGCCGCCATGAGGATACCGTCGTAGGGCGCGCCCTCGGGATATCCGCCATGGCCGTCGGCATGTTTGTAGCGGATATTGTAGAAACGTAGGTCGCGCAGGTGGCGCCGTGCCTTGTCCATGAGCGGGGCGATGCGCTCCAGGGTGTAGACCTCCTTCACGAGCTTGCCCAGAACCGCCGTCTGGTAGCCGCAGCCGGTGCCTACCTCGAGAACCTTGGTCATCGGGGCCTTTTCGAGGAGGAATTGGGTCATCAAGCCCACGATGGTGGGGCTCGAGATCGTCTGGCCGTGCCCGATGGGGAGGGCCACGTCTTCGTAGGCGCGCGAGGCGATGCCTTCGTCGATGAACAGGTGCCGTGGGATCTCAGCCATGGCTCCCAACACGCGTTCGTCGTTGACGCCCTCGCGGCGCAGCGTGTCGATCATGCGCAAGCGCGTACGCTCCGAGGTCATGCCGATCCCGGATCCGTCGCGTGCACTCATCAGCGCAGTGTCACTTGAGTACCCACCCGGCCACCAACGGAATTTGCTGCGCATGGGTGAGGTCGACCTGCAGCGGCGTGATCGACACGGCACCGCTCTCCAGCGCATGGAAGTCGGTTCCGGGCCCCGCCTCGCGTGCGGCCCCCGCAGGACCCACCCAATAGACCGTCTCGCCGCGCGGATTCTTGCCCGTCACCACGGGCTGCGCCTTGTGGCGTCGGCCCAGGCGAGTCACCTCGATCCCCGCGATCGACTCGTAGGGCATGTCGGGGACGTTGACGTTGAGGAGCACCGGGGCGCCAAAGGGCGAGCGCGCCAGTCGCTGCACCAGGTCGTGGGCGATGCGCGCTGCAGCCGCGTAGTGCTTGAACTCCTTGCCCACGAGCGACATGGCGATCGAGGGAATGCCGAGCAGGTAGCCTTCGGTCGCCGCGGCCACGGTGCCCGAGTAAAGCGTGTCGTCGCCCATGTTCGAGCCGCTGTTGATGCCCGAGACGATCACATCGGGCTCGAAATCGAGAATCCCGGTCACCGCCATGTGGACGCAGTCGGTTGGCGTGCCGTTCACGTAGAAGAAGCCGTTCGGGGCTTTGCTCAGCATGAGCGGGCGATCGAGGGTGAGCGAATTGGAGGCGCCGCTGCGGTCGCGCTCGGGTGCGACCACGGTGATCTCGCCCAGCGCGGAGAGGCCTTCGGCGAGCGCGGCCAGTCCGGGGGCGAAATAGCCGTCGTCGTTCGAGAGGAGGATACGCATGCTGGACGAAAATTATACCGTGACAGGCCGTAACGCCGCGTTCTTCCAACCCGGTAAAATCGCGGTTTCGCGAATTCGCCCGAGCCCCCCCATGAAGCCCCCCGCTATCTGGTGAGCACAATGACCGACAACCGATTCGACGTGCGCGGCAAGATCGCCCTGGTGACCGGGGCGTCCAGCGGCCTGGGAGACAACTTCGCGCGCGTGCTCGCCGCGGCCGGCGCCACGGTTGCCGTGGCGGCACGGCGTACGGAGCGGCTCGCCACGCTGGTCGCAGACATCGAGCGCGCGGGCGGCAAGGCGATCGCGGTGGCGATGGATGTCGCCGACGCCTCGTCCGTCACGGCGGGCATCGCGGCGATGGTCAGTGCGACGGGTGCACCCGACATCGTCGTGAACAACGCCGGCGTGGCCCAGGCCAAGCCGTCCCTCGACCTCTCCGAAGCCGACTGGCGAGGGGTGATGAATACCAACCTCGACGGCGCCTGGCGGGTAGCCCAGGGCTCGGCGCGCGCGATGATTGCGGCGGGCAAGAGCGGGACCATCATCAACATCGCATCGGTGCTGGGGCTGCGGGTTGCAAGCCAGTTGCTGGCCTATGCGACCGCCAAAGCGGCGCTCGTCCAGATGACCCACGCGCTCGCCCTGGAGTGGGCTCGCCACGGCATTCGAGTGAATGCAATCGCCCCCGGCTATATCGAAACCGAAATGAATCGCGACGTGCTGCGCTCCGAGGCGGGGCAAGCGCTGGTGAAGCGGGTTCCGCAGCGGCGCATCGGCGAGCCGTGCCACCTCGACGGCGCGCTGCTGCTGCTCGCCTCCGACGCATCGAGCTACATGACCGGCAGCGTCGTGGTGGTCGACGGCGGACATCTGGTGAGCTCGCTTTA
>JANNKG010000470.1:0-6639 GCA_031396185.1 Burkholderiales bacterium
TCCCACTCCCAGCAGAAATTCTCCATGAACTGGCTGGGCAGCTCGACCGCGTCCCATTCGACGCCGTTGATGCCCGAGACCCCAAGCTCATCGACCTGAGTAAGGAGCTGGTGCAGCCCGTGGCCGAACTCGTGGAATAGCGTGCTCACCTCGGCATGGGTGAAGAGGGCGGGCTTGTCGGCGACCGGCCCCGAAAAATTGCAGGTGAGGAACGCGACTGGCGTCTGCACGCGCTGGCCGAGCCGCCGGCGGTTGATCGCGTCGTCCATCCAGGCGCCGCCGCGCTTGCGATCGCGCGCGTAGAGATCGAGGTAGAACTGGCCCACCCGGTTGCCGCCCGCGTCGGTCAGCTCGAAGAAGCGCACCGACGGATGGTAGCTCTCGGCCTCGGCCGGGCGAATCTTCAGGCCGTAGATGGTTTCGACGAGGCGGAACATGCCGGCGAACACCACGTCCTCGGGGAAGTACTGCTTTACCTCCTGGTCGGAGAAGGCGTAACGGCGCTGGCGCAACTTCTCGCTCGCGTATGCGGTGTCCCAGGCGCGCACCTCGGCCATGCCGAGCTCGTCTCGCGCGAAGCGCCGCAGCTCCTGCATGTCGCGCTCGGCAAACGGCCTGGCTCGCGTCGCGAGATCCTGCAGGAAATCGAGGACTTCGGCGGGAGAGGCCGCCATCTTGGTGGCGAGCGAGACTTCGGCATACGAGGCGAAGCCGAGCAGCCCTGCGGCCTCGTGGCGCAGCGCCAGGATGCGCAGGATGTTCGCGTCGTTGTTCCATTCGGGCTTGCCGAACTCGGAGGCGCGGGTCACGTTGGCCCGGTACATCCGTTCGCGCAGCCCGTGGTGGTCGGCGTACTGCATCACCGGCAGGTAGCACGGCATGTGCAGCGTGAGTTTCCAGCCCTCGCGGCCTTCCTTGCGCGCGGCCTCGGCCGCGGTGGCCAGCACGTCTTCGGGAATGCCGGCAAGCTCGGCACGATCGTCCACGTAAAGGCCGAAGGCGTTGGTGGCATCGAGGACGTTGTCCTGGAAGCGGGCCGCGACCTTCGCGAGCTCCTGCTGCACCTCGAGGTAGCGCGCCTTCTGCGGCGGCGGCAGCTCCGCGCCGCCCAAGCGGAAGTCGCGCAGCTCGTTGTCGACGTGACGCTTGCGTGCCCGCGGCCATGCGTCGAAGGCGGGCGCGCTTCGCAGCGCCTTGAAGCCCGCGTGCAGGCGCTGGTCCTGGCCCTGGGCGCTGAAGTACTCGGTCACCTTGGGCAGCGCCGCATTGTAGGCGTCGCGCATCTCCGGGGAGTTGATCACGGCGTTCAAGTGGCTCGCCTGCGTCCAGGTGCGCGCCAGGCGCTCATTGGCGTCATCAAGGGGCTCGACGAAGGACTCCCAGGTGGGCGGGCGTTCGGGGGTGGCGAGGCGCTCGATGGTCGCGCGGCCCTCCGCGACCAGCTGGTCCACGGCGGAATCGATGTGCACTGGGAGCACCGCGGTGAAACGCGGCAGGCCGGAAAAATCTAGGAGGGGATTCATCATCTTGGAAAACTCCGCTTGCCTCGGGAAGGCACGGCTTTTGGCCGGGACTTCAGTTGGCGTGGACGGTACGGCCGCCGACGATCGTTCGGACGACGCGGCCGGTGAGCTCGAGGCCCTGGAACGGCGTGTTCTTGCCCTGGCTGAGAAGCGCCTGCGCCTGCACGACCCATGGTTTTTCGGGGTCGAACAGGCAAATGTCTGCGTTGGCCCCCGGTGCAAGCGTTCCAGCGGACACACCCAGTATGCGTGCCGCCCGATGGGTGATCGCACCGAGCGCGTCCACCGGCTTCAAGCGCGTCTCGCGTCCCCATTGGAGCGTGAGCGGCAGCAGGAGTTCGAGTCCCGTGGCACCCGGCTCGGCTTCGGCGAACGGTACCTGCTTGGCATCCTCGTCGACCGGGGTATGGTCCGAGCAGATCGCATCGATGGTGCCGTCCGCCACGGCCTTGCGCAGGCGCTCGCGATCGCCCGGATCGCGAAGCGGGGGAACCAGCCGGCAGTTGGCGTCGAAGTCGCCGATATCGCGATCGCAAAGATGCAGGTGGTGGATGCCCACGTCGCAAGTCAGCAGCGCGCCCCGGGCCTTCGCCTCGGCGACCAGGCCGACTGCCGCCCCGGTCGATAGCCGCGCCAGGTGCACGCGCGCACCGGTAACCGCCATCAGCTCGATGATCGTGCGAATCGCGACGGTTTCGGCGATTTCCGGAATCGCCGGGAGCCCCAGTCGGGTGGCCACTTCGCCATCGTGGGCAACGCCGCCATCCGCAAGATCCGCGTCCTCGGGGCGCAGCCACACCGTGAACCCGAAGGTGGCGGCGTAGCGCAGCGCACTCACCAGCGTGCCCAACGCCGGGAGGGGCGCGTTGCCCTGGGAGAAGCCCACGCAACCCGCCTGGTGGAGCTCGGCCATTTCCGCAAGGCTCCTTCCCTTGAGACCTACGGTGAGAGCGCCCAGCGGGTGCACGCGCCCGCAGTCCAGTCCCGCGGCGCGGCGCTTGAGCATTTCCACCAGGCCCGGCTCGTCGAGCGGGGGATCGGTGTCGGGCGGGCACGCGAGGGTCGTGATGCCGCCGGCGACCGCCGCGCGCATCTCGCTATCGAGCGTGGCCTTGTATTCGAAGCCGGGCTCGCGCAGGCGCGCGGCGATGTCGACCAGGCCGGGACAAGCGATCAGGCCCTTCGCCTCGACCGTTTCGTCGACGCGGAATCCCCCGGGCGGCTTGCCGATCGCGGCGATCAACCCGTCGGCGATGAAGATCGAGGCGTCGCGATCGTGGCCCGAGGCGGGATCGATCACGCGGGCGCCGCGGATTTCGAGATTCATGCGGACCCCAGCATCGACATTACCGCCATGCGCACCGCGATGCCGAAAGTGACCTGCGGCAGGATGACGCTCTGGCGCCCGTCGGCCACGGGCGAATCGATCTCCACCCCCCGGTTCATCGGGCCCGGGTGCATCACGATCGCATCGGGCTTGGCGCGCGCGAGCTTGGCGGCCGTCAGCCCGTAGCACTTGAAGAACTCGCCCGCCGAGGGGAGCAACGCACCATTCATCCGCTCGTTCTGCAGCCGCAGCATGATCACCACGTCGCAGTCGCGCAGGCCCGACTCCATGTCGTTGAACACGCGCACGCCGAGGCGCTCGACCTGCGCGGGCAGCAGCGTCTTCGGTGCGATCACGCGCAGGTCCGGCACGCCAAGGGTCTTCAACGCGTGGATCTGCGAGCGCGCGACGCGCGAATGCAACACGTCGCCGACGATCGCCACCGTGAGCGCCGAGAAGTCGTGCTTGTAATGGCGGATGGTGTACATGTCCAGCAGGCCCTGCGTCGGGTGGGCGTGGCGCCCGTCGCCGGCGTTGATCACCGCGACGCCCGGCTTCACGTGGCGCGCGATCAGGTGCGCCGCCCCGGACTGCGAATGCCGCACGATGAACATGTCGGCATCCATCGCCTGCAGGTTCCACACCGTGTCGAGGAGGGTCTCGCCCTTGGTGGTGGATGAAGCGCCGACGTTCAGGTTGATGACGTCGGCCGACAGGCGCTTGGCCGCGATCTCGAAGGTGGTACGCGTGCGCGTGGAGTTCTCGAAGAACACGTTGAAGATGGTCTTGCCGCGCAGCAGCGGAACCTTCTTCACCTCGCGCTCGCCGACCGAGACGAACTGGTCGGCGGTGTCCAGGATGCGGCGGATCGTCGCTGCCGGCAGTCCCTCGGTGGTGAGCAGGTGCAGCAGCTTGCCGTCGGCGCCGACCTGGAGGTTCGCCTTGCTGGACAGGCTCATCGCGCGCGCCTCATGCGGGCCGCTTCACCGCGGCGAAGCGCAGCTTGCCGTTTTCGTTGGAGAGCACCAGGTCTTCATCGGCGGCCAACTGCACCTGCGCGCCGGTGAAATCCGCACCTATCGGCAGCTCACGTCCGCCGCGATCGGCGAGCACCGCGAGACGCACCGCGCTCGGGCGGCCGAAATCGTGGAGTTCGTTCAGCGCCGCGCGGATGGTGCGCCCGGTGTGCAGCACGTCATCCACCAGGATCACCTCGCGGCCGTCCACCGGGAACGGTATCTGGCTGCGGCGCGACTCGCGGTGCAGGCCGATGCGGCCGAAATCGTCGCGATGCAGGGTGACCGCCAGCACGCCGAGCGGCACCGCGAGGCCGAGGGCGCGGTGCAGCCTCTCGGCGACCCAGGCGCCGCCGCTGTAGATCCCGACCAGCCCCGCCTCGGCACTCACCTTGCCGCGCATCTGCTCGGCCAGCGCCCGCACCAGGGCCTCGGCTTCGGGGAGCGTGGCACTCATGAGCGTGGGCTTTTCATTGCGACCCCAGCGAATCGAGGAAGCTCTGCAGGATGATTGCCGCGGCCAGCGCATCGACATCGGACTTGCGCGAGGGGCGGGTGCGCGTTTCGCGCAGCTGCGACTCGGCGATCGCGGAGGTGAGGGTCTCGTCGACGAACTCCACCGGCAGGTGATAGCGCGCTTCGAGGCGGCGCGCGAATTTCTCCGCGAGCTTCGCGATGGCGTGTTCCGAATCGTCGGCGTGGCGCGGGAGGCCGACCACGAAGCCCGCCGGCTGCCACTCGTCGACGATGCGCCCGATCGCACGGAAGCGCGGCTCGTTGGCCGACTCCTCGATCGCGCCGAGAGGATTGGCAATGCGGGTGGAAGTCTCGCCGACCGCGACACCAATGCGCCGCTCACCGAAGTCGAAGCCGATGAGCGTCCCGGAAACCGTCACGCGTGTCCCGCCTCCTCGGAGAGGTTCGCGGCATTCACGCCGAGGGTACGCATCGCCTCGGTATAGCGCGCATCGGGCGGCACGTTGAAGATCACGTCGAGGTCGGCTTCGACCGTGAGCCAGCCATTGCGACGGATCTCGTCCTCGAGCTGCCCGGGGGCCCACCCGGCATAGCCCAGCGCCACCAGCTGCTCGCGCGGGCCCTCGCCCGCCGCCATCGCCTCGAGGATGTCGCGCGAGGTGGTCAGGCCGATGTCGCCCACCGGCAGCGTGGACTTCCACTCGCCCACCGGCCGATGCAGCACGAACCCGTGGTCGAGCTGCACCGGGCCGCCGAAGAACACCGGCTGGTTGCCCAGGGGGGAGGCGGGCAAGTCGATCTCCACTTGCCGGAAAAGCGTCGAAAGGGTCACGTCGATGGGCCGGTTCACCACGATTCCCAGGGCACCGCGCTCGTTGTGTTCGCAGACGAAAGTGAGGGAGCGGGAAAAATTGGGGTCCGACATCGCCGGCATGGCGATGAGGAAGTGGCGGGTAAGATTTATCGTTTGCATGGGCCACCGGTCGCGTATTTTAGTCCTTCGCGCGGTTTGGCTCAAATCCGCCCCTGAGGTTCCTCGATTTGCCCGCCTACCGCTCAGCCCTTTTCTGGTTTCGCCGCGACCTGCGCGACAGCGACAATGCCGGCCTCTACTACGCGCTGCGCTCGGCCGAACGGGTGTTTTGCGCGTTCGTATTCGACCGCGAAATCCTCGACGCGCTGCCCTCCAAGGCGGACCGCCGAGTCGAGTTCATCCATGCCAGCCTGCAGGAACTCGCCGCCAATCTGCAGGCGCACGGCGGCGGGCTCCTGGTGCTCCACGACCACGCGCGGACCTGCATTCCCGCACTCGCCGCACGCCTCGGCGTCGATGCCGTGTTCGCCAACGGCGACTACGAACCCCAGGCCGTCGCGCGCGACGCAAGTGTGGGCGAGGCGCTTGCCGCGGCCGGGCGGCGCATGCACCTCGCCAAGGACCAGGCGATCTTCGAGAAAGACGAGGTCCTCACCCAGGCGGGCCGGCCGTTCACCGTGTTCACGCCCTACAAGAACGCGTGGCTGAAGAAGGTCGAGGATTTCTACCTGCAGGGCTATCCGGTCGAGAACCACTCGAAGGGGCTCGCGCGCGCGCCGTTCGAGGCGCCGCTGCCGTCGCTCGCCGCCCTCGGCTTCGCGGCCACCAATCTCGCCGAAATGCCGGTCGGCACGGGCATGAGCGGGGCGCTCAAGCGGCTTGACGATTTTGCCGCGCGCATCGACCGCTACCGTGAGGCGCGCGACTTCCCCGCTCAGAAGGGCGTCTCGTACCTGTCGGTGCACAACCGCTTCGGCACGATCTCGATCCGGGCGCTGGCGCGCGTGGCACGCGAGCGCGAAGGCGAAGGCGCCCGCACCTGGCTCTCCGAGCTCATCTGGCGCGACTTCTACTTCCAGATCCTCTGGCACCACCCGCGGGTGGCGCGCGAGGCATTCCGCGCCGAATATGCGCGGCTCGATTGGCCCGGGGGCGACGAGCTGTTCGCAGCGTGGTGCGAGGCGCGCACCGGCTATCCCCTGGTCGATGCGGCGATGCGCCAGATCAACGCCACCGGCTTCATGCACAACCGGCTGCGGATGGTGGTGGCGTCGTTCCTGGCGAAGGATCTGCTAGTGGACTGGCGCCGCGGCGAGCGCTACTTCGCCGACCACCTCAACGACTTCGACCTCGCCGCCAACAACGGCGGCTGGCAATGGGCCGCCTCCACGGGTTGCGACGCGCCGCCCTACTTCCGCATCTTCAACCCGGTGGCGCAGTCCGAGAAGTTCGATCCGAGCGGGAAATTCATCCGCCGCTACC
>JANNKG010000513.1:0-6972 GCA_031396185.1 Burkholderiales bacterium
CCTGCGGATCGCCGCGATGGCCTCGGCGCACAAGCTCGAGATCCATCCGCACTCCTCGATGACCGGCATCAACCTCGCGGCGAGCATCCACTTCCTCGCCGCGATCGACAACGGCGGCTACTTCGAGGCCGATGTGTCGAAAAGCAACTTGTTTCGCGACGAGCTCACCAGCAAGCCCTTCGAGATCGCCCGCGACGGCACGGTGCGCCCGCTGGAGGCGCCCGGCATCGGCGTCGAGGTCGACGAAGAATTCCTGAAGTCCCATCCCGTCATCGAGGGTCCCGGTTATGTCTAGGCGTTTTGGAAATTGGATTCCCGCCTTCGCGGGAATGAAATTGGTTGCGGGAATGACATTGGTTGCGGGAATGACATTGGTTGCGGGAATGACATTGGTTGCGGCGATGGTCCTCACCCCGGCGTTCGCCCAATCCTATCCGTCAAAACCGATCAAGATCGTGGTGCCGTACCCGCCCGGCGGCTTCAACGACACGCTCGGGCGCACGCTTGCCGCCAAGTTCTCGGAAGCGTGGGGGCAGCCGGCGGTGGTGGAGAACAAGCCCGGCGGCAATACGCTTATCGGCAACGATTTCGTCGCCAAGGCCGCGCCCGACGGCCATACGCTGCTGATCGTGGCGTTTCCGTTCTCGGTGGTGCCGAGCCTCTTCAAGGCGATGCCCTACGACACGGTGAAGGATTTCTCGCCGGTAATCCTCGCCGCCACCTCGCCCAACCTGCTGGTGGTGCATCCGTCGCTGCCAGTGAATACCGTAGGCGAGCTGATCGCGCTCGCCAAGGCGAAGCCCGGCTCGCTCAGCTACGCCTCCACCGGCAACGGCTCGTCGAACCACATCTCGATGGAGCTCTTCAAGAGCCTCGCGGGCGTGAACATCGTCCACATCCCCTACAAGGGCAGCGGCCCGGCGGTGAGCGACCTGCTTGGAGGGCAGGTGCAGCTCATGTTCGACAACACGCCCAACGTGCTGCCGCAGGTGAAGGCCGCCAGGCTGCGCGCGCTCGGATCGAGCGGCACCAAGCGCTCGCCGCTCACCCCCGACGTGCCCACGGTCGCCGAGGCGGGTGTGGCGGGCTACGAGGTCACGGTCTGGTTCGGCGTGGTGGCCCCCGCCGGCACGCCTCGCGAAATCGTCACCAAGTTGAACGCCGAGGTGACGAGGATCCTCGCAATGCCGGACGTGCGCGAGCGCTTCCTTGCGCAGGGCGTGGAACCGGTCGGCAGTACCCCCGAGCAGTTCGGCGAGCACATCAAGGCGCAGATGGCGAAATGGGCGAAGGTCGTCCAGGACGCGGGAGTGAAGGCCGAGTAAAACTTACGAGTGAACCCTCCGGGTGTGGGTCGAGTCTTACGGAAACCATCCCCCGGAGAGATAACAATGAGATCGATCACCCTTCTTTCGGCCGTGCTGCTGGCCGGCGCCGCCCATGCGGCCGAAGTCACCCTCTACAGGCAGGCCCATTTCGGCGGCAGCCAGCTCACGCTTCGCGGCCATACGCCCAACCTCGCCAATACCGGCTTCTACGACCAGGCCTCGAGCCTCGTGGTCCATTCCGGGCGTTGGGAGTTCTGCTCCCAGCCGGACTTCAGGGGCGACTGCGTCACCCTCAATCGCGGCGAGTACGCGGTGCTGGATCCGCGCCTCAGCAATCGCATCGAATCCGCTCGCGAAGTGGGCAGCTATGCGGGCCAGATCGGCAGCTACGGCAGCTTCGTCCGCGGCTCGATCGAGCTCTACGGGCAGCCGGGGTTCGGAGGAAGGACGCTGACGCTCGATCGAGACACCCCGACGCTCGAGAACACCGGGTTCGATGATCGCGCCTCGAGCATCGTGGTTCGTGAAGGGACGTGGCAGCTTTGCGCGGATCCCGGCTACTCGGGATCCTGCCGGATTTTCGCACCGGGCCGCTATGCCGACCTGGGATACGGGATGGCGAAGCAGGTGACTTCCGCGCGCATGCTGCGCAGCCGGCGTGACGCCCCCGCGGAGCTGAGCGCCGGCGTGTACGGACCCGACGTCGCGCCGGTCGATGGCCGCTCGCGAGTCATTCTTTTCAGCCAGAACAACTTTGCCGGCGAGAGCATCGCCGTGGCAGGCGTCAACGGGACGCTCGACCGCATGGATTTCGACGATTCGGCCGCCTCGATGATCATAGAGGGCGGGCGCTGGGTGTTCTGCACCGAGGAGTATTTCCGCGGCGATTGCAAGGAGATCGGCCCCGGCCGCTACGCCAACCTGCGCGAAGTCGGCCTGCGCCGCTCGGTCTCGTCGATTCGTCCCGCAGGGGCGCCGTCGCCCGTGGCGCGCCGCGCCGAGAACGTGGATATCCAGCTCTTCGAAGGCCTCAACTTCGAGGGTCGCGCGTTCGCCTCCGTGCGCGACGTTGCAAACCTCGATCCCACCGGGTTCAACGACAAGACCAGCTCGGTCGTGGTGAACGAAGGGCGCTGGGAGCTGTGCAGCAACGGCGGCTATGACGGGTCGTGCGTCGTCGTCGGCCCCGGGCGATATGCAAGCCTCGGCGGACTGAACAACCAGATCTCGTCGCTGCGCCGCGTTCGCTGAAAACCGGGGGCGCCGGCGTAACGCGGGCGCCCCTTGTTCGCCGGTCAGGAAACGCGGGCAAGAATGCGAGCGAGCTCCCGCATGTCGACGGGCTTGACGAGATGATGTTTGAACCCTGCCGCCTCGGATAGCGCGCGGTCGTGCGCATGCCCGTATCCCGTCAGTGCGATGAACACCGCTCCTGCTGCCGCAGGTTGCTTGCTCAGCTGGCGGGCAAGCTCGTATCCATCCACTCCGGGCATGCCGATATCCAGGATGAACACCTCGGGCGGTTGGCTTGAGAAGTCACTCAGCGCACTCTTTGCGCTTTCCCTGACCGTCACGTGATGGCCGTCGGATTCCAGCAGCACCGCCAGCGACTGCGCAGCGTCCAGGTTGTCGTCGACGATCATCACCCGGACCGCCCGCGCTACGGTGCCCGGCGCGGTTTCATTTTCCGGTCGCAGGGAATCCGCCGCTTCCGGCCGGACCAGGGGCAGCGAGAGCGTGAAGATACTCCCCTTCCCGGGCCCGTCGCTGTGCACCTCCACCTGCCCATCGTGCAAGGTCGCAATGCTCTTGACCAGGGCCAGGCCGATGCCGAGGCCGCCCTGGGCCCGGTCCGGTGTTCGCGACCCTTGCGTGAACAGCTCGAAAACATGCGCGATGAGAGAAGCGTCGATTCCGAGGCCATTGTCCGTGATGCTGATCTTTACCTGCGCATCCTGCGCTTGCATCTTCAGCGCAATTTCACCGCGTTCGGGCGTGTACTTTGCAGCGTTGTTCAACAGGTTCACGAGGACCTGGATGAGGCGGGTGCGGTCACCCAGCACCAGTACCTGTTCGGAGTCCGTCCAGGTCGTCAGGACATGATGCCGGGCCTCGATCAGCGGGCGCACCTGCTCGATGGCGCTGCCGATCACGGATTTCAACTCGAGGACTTCCTTTTTCAGCTGCACCAGGCCGCGCGTGACCCGGGAGACGTCGAGCAGGTCGTCGACCAGCTCCGTCATGTGCTTGGCCTGGCGCGCAATGATCTCGCCGGCCAGCCGTATGCGCCGTTCATCACTGGCCGGCAAGGCGAGAAGGTGGGCGGCCGTGGTGATCGGCGCAAGCGGGTTGCGCAGCTCATGGGCCAGCATGGCGAGGAACTCGTCCTTGCGCCGGTCGCTCTCCCGGAGCGCCTGCTCGGCTCTCTTGTAGTCATCGACGCTGATCAGGGCCCCCACCAGGCGGGCCGCCGATCCGCTCGCGTCGCGGTGCACCCGCGCCCAGGTGGTCAGCCATCGAGTGCCGCCGTCGGGAAGCACTGCGCGGAACTCGGCTGAAAAGCCATCGCCTGCCGCGATGGCGGCCCGGATCTTTTGCCAGACTCCGTCGAGGTCCTCGGGATGCACCAGCGCGGAGAAATGCTCGGCGCGGCCGCCGAACTGGCCTTGCGCCAATCCATGGAGCGCGTACACGCGGTCGGACCAGGTGACCTTATCCGCCACAAGGTCCCATTCCCAGATGCCGATATTTCCCGCGTCCGTGGCCAGCCGCAGCCGCTCCTCGGTCGTGCGCAATTCCGCTTCGGTTTCCTCGAGCGAGGAAACATCGGTGTTGGTGCCGAACCATTGCAGGACCTTCCCCTCGGCATCCTTGAGCGGCGCGACCAGCGTGAAAAACGGCCGGAATTTCCCGTCCTCGCCGCGAAGCGGAAACGTCATCTGAAAGGGTTGGCCGGTTGCCAGCGAATGCTTCCAGGTTTCCACGACCTTGGGCAGCACTTCGGGGTCGTGGACGCGCTGCCAGCCCCACCCTTCCATCGTCGCGGGCGTCTCTCCCGTGTATTCGTACCAGCGATCGTTGTACCAGTGGATCGACCCGTCGGGCTCGGCCATCCATGCGAGCTGCGGGATGGTGTTGGCGAGCTGCTTGAGCCGCATGTCGCTGGCACGCAGTGCGTTCTGGCTATGGATGCGCTCGGTGACGTCGTCGTGTATCAGGACGACCTCCAGGACACGTCCGGCCTCGTCCTTGACGGGATGGGCATGGGCGACGATCCAGCGCGCCCGGCCGGCCTTGCCCAGCTCCGCGGGGTCGTAGATGATCGGCGGGATAGTGACCGAGGTTCCCGCGAACGCCTGGCGAAGAATCGGGGCCACTCCCTTCGCCTCGAGCTGGGGATCCGCAAGGATGTTGTATTCCTCCAGCACGTACTTCTTTACGCCGTCCGCATCCGAGACCTGCCACAGCGCTTCCCAGGCGCGGTTTACCTGGAGCGTACGGCCGTCGGCCCCGAGCAATTGGACGCTGAAGGGCGCTTGTTCGAACAGGGTCCGAAAGCGCAGCTCGGACGTTCCCGTCGACTCGGCGCCGACTCTCGACACGGTGTTTTGTTGTGGGCTCATCAGGATGGCCAGAGTTTACCTGCCCTGCGAATTGCGGACTTGCACGGGTCCGCGGGCGCATTTACCATGGGCTTCCCTGTCTCAATTTAGCGACACGCACCCATGCCCGCTCGCCTTCCCGTCCATCTCTGTGGCCGGCGCCTGGACAGCACCGCGCATGTCTGCGCCTTCTACGATTCCGACGATGAGCATTACTCCGCCATCCTTCCTTATTTTGCGGAAGGTCTCGCGCATGGCGAGCAGGTCGTCAGCATCTGCGACAAGGCCGACCAGCCCGAGCGCCTTGACCGGATGATGGCCGCGGGCATCCCGGTCGCCCCGGCGATGGAGGCGGACCAGTTGAAGTTGTTCTGCCCGGAAGAGACCTACCTCGCGGAGGGCGCGTTCGATATCCCGTCGATGCTCTCCCGGGTCGACACCTTGCTCGAGGAGGCAAAGGCTTCCCAGTTCCGTTTCCTGCGGACCTGCGGGGAAATGAGTTGGGCGCTGAGCGCGCTTGCGAACACGAACGCCCTCATGGAGTACGAGGCGCGACTGGGATACCTGTTGCGACGGCACGAGTGCACGCTGATGTGCGCCTACGACACGCGCAAGTTCAGCCGTGCCACCTTCAAGGACATCCTGAGCACCCATCCGCAGGTGCTTATCGGAACCACCATCGTGGAGAATCCCTACTATGTCTCGCCGATGGAATTCCTGAAGGAGCTTTTGGCGAGAGGGCCCCAGCCGCTGGGGCGCCCCGCGGGAGCAACGGAGCACTGACGGGTAGGTAGGGCCGTAGCGCGTGGAATCTTCCCCGGCTCGACCTGTCCCAGACACATCGACCCCCCGGAGAACAGCCATGCCCAACGATTCCAGCGTCTACGCCGCCAAGGAGCAGCTCGTCCAGGACTTCAACAAGGTGGTGAGCGACACCGAAGCACTTCTGCGGGCCATGGCGAGCGTGCCGGGCGAGAAGACCGCAGCGCTACGCTCCTCGGTGGAGGCCAATCTCAGCGCCGCGAAGCAGCGGGTGCGGGAGCTTCAGGGAGCGGCAGTCGAGAAGACCACTGCCGCGGCGCGCGCGACCGACGAGTACGTGCACGACAATGCGTGGGCCGCGATCGGCATCGCCGCCGCGGTGGGCCTGATTATCGGCCTGGTGATCAGCGATCGCCGCTAGCCGGGGCCGGCTATTCGCGACGCAGGCCCGCGCCACCGCCGGGGTGGAGAGGTGCGCACAATGCAGTCGCGGTCCGTCGGGCATCGAGGGTCACGAGCGCCTGTTCAGCCACACCATGAACAGCGAGCTGATGCAGTTCAAGTGCCGCGAGTGCGGCTCGCTCTGGGTTCGCCGCTACGGCGACAACGGCTCCTTTACCTGGGCGCCGCCGGTCGGCGAGCATCCGGGGATGGATGTGCCGGGACGGCCCGGGACGGCCCCTCCCTGACCGCTACCCCGTCCCGGCTCGCGAAAACTCGAGGCCCGCGGCAAGCACGATGGCCAGCAGGGCGAACGCGATGAGCGGCGCGAACGCCCACGCCGCCACGCCACTCACGTCCCAGACGAGCCCGCCGACGATCGGGACCACGAACGCGCACAGGTAGCCGATCGCGATCATCGCGGCCGACAGGCGGTGGACGTCGTGGGCCGCACTCAACATCGGCGGCAGGGCGAGGGTGAGGATCAGCAGGAACGCGTTGGTGAACCCGATCACCCCTGCCCAGACCACGATCCATTCGTCCGCCATCGCGAGCAGCCCCACCAGCGCCATCGCCGAGGCCGCCGCGAGCGCCACGAACGGCCAGCGCTTCATCGCGAGCCGCTGCCCGTAGACGATCATCAGCACCGAGGCGGGCATCTGCACCCAGTTGAGCGCGGCGAGCGTGGCATTCAGTAGGTCTGGGCCAAGACGCCGTCGCCGCTGTCAATGGTCAGAGCTACTGTCGGAGTGGCTACGGCAGTGTCAAGAATGAAGCTGAGACTGCCGGTAGCCGTGTTGCCGGCCACGTCGGTGTCACGCACTTCGACGCTGTGGCCG
>JANNKG010000514.1:0-3207 GCA_031396185.1 Burkholderiales bacterium
GTGGGCAGGGCTTCGAGCGTCGAGGCCTGGGCTGCGGAAGCCACCGTCCGGTTGGCGAAAATTCGGTGGTCGTCGAGGTCGGCGAAGTTGTGGACGACGGTCCGGGTGAAGGTGCAGCCCGGAATGCAGGCGATCGTCGCGAGTGCCGCGATATGCTTCGTGAGGTTCATGGCGTGCTCCAGTCGTTGGCCTGGCGCCATGAGGAAGGAGGGGGCCGGTACGCGTCCCTAAGGAACGGCTAGGCTTTCCCTAAGAAAAGATTGCGGTGCCGGATCAATGGGTTAAGGGCGCTTCCGAAGGAGCCAAAACGTGTCGAGCCTCTCCGCCAGCGAGGAAACGAGCCCTTCCGGGGAGTTCCGCGTGGGCGATTGGCGGGCCGACTCACGCCTGAACGAGCTGCGCCAAGGCGATCGAACAGTCCGCCTGGAGCCGAAGGCCATGGAGGTGCTGGCGTACCTCGCTCGCCGGCCGGGTGAAGTGGTCGCCCGGGAGCAGCTGCTGGCGGCGGTGTGGGCGGGGGTGGTCGTGGGCGACGATGTCCTCACCCAGGCGATCATCAAGCTGCGCAAGGCGCTGGACGACGACGCGCATCGCCCGCGGTACATCGAGACGATCTCGAAACGCGGCTACCGGCTGATCGCGCCCGTAACCGTCGGTGCGTCCCCGGTGCCCCCCATCCCGACGCCTCCCCGGTCGCGGCGCCGATGGGCAGTGGCCGCGGCCGTAGCGCTCGGGATTGCTGGCGTCGCGCTCGCCATTCCCGCCGTGCGTCAGGCCATTCGCATGCCCTGGCCGCTCGCCGAGGACACGCGCATCGCGGCGAGGACACCGGCATTGCCGACCATCGCGGTGCTGCCGCTCAACAACGGCAGCGACGATCCGAAGAAGGAGTATTTCAGCGATGGCGTTACCGAAGACATCATCGGCGCGCTCGGCCGCTTTTCCGGTCTGCGCGTGATGTCGCGGAATGCTGTGCAGCCGTACAAGAACAAGGAGGTCGCGCTGCATGCGATCCGCAGCGAGCTGCAGGCTCGTTACGTGGTGCGCGGCAGCGTCCGCGAGTCGGCGGGCAGGCTGCGGGTGGCGGTCGAGCTGAGCGATGCCGACCAGGGGGTGCTGCTGTGGTCCGAGCGATACGAGGGGCAGGGCGCGGAGCTCTTCGAGATCCAGGATCGCATCGTCCGCGACATCGTCGCGGCCCTGCACGTGAAGCTCACCCAGCTCGAGCAGCAACGCAACGAAGGGCGCCCGACCGACAGCCTGGAAGCTCACGACCTGGTGCTGCGCGCGCGCTTTCTCCTCGAACGAATCGATCGCGGCGCGAACCGCGAGGCGCGTGCGCTCCTCGCCCGCGCCCACCAACTGGCCCCGGAGTACGCCGAGGTCCTGGTCGTCTGGGGAGAGGCGGAGATCCAGCGCGCGTTGTTCGGGTGGGTGGAGAATCCCTCGGAGGCGATCCATCGCGCGGAGGAACTCGCGAATCGCATTCTGGCTTCCTCGGACCTGCGCAGCCACGGGCGCGCCCACCTCCTGCTCGCGCGTTTCCACAGCAACATGGGTCGCCCCGAGGAAGCGCGCGTGCATGCCGAGCGCGCGCTGGCCGTCAACCCCGCGGACTCGGTTTCCTTGTTCTGGCGCGGTGTCGGTTTGCTCTACGTGGGCCGCGCGGAGGAGGGTGTGGCCGCGATGGAAGAGGCGCGCAAATTCGATCCCCACATGAATGCTGCCGTGGGCGTGAACCTCGTCATGGGGTACTACATGACCAACCGGTATCGCGATGCGGTCGCGCTGAGCGACATATTGCTCACGCGTTTCCCCCGGGACGTCGGCCTTCACGCCGCGAAGGCGGCATCGTATTCACAGCTGGGTGACGAGAAGCAGGCGCGGGAAGCGGCGGAGCAGGTCCGCCGCTTCAATCCCTACTACCAGACGCGCTTCGCGGGGGAGCGCTTCCTCAAGCAGGAGCACAAGGACAAGTACCGACTCGCGCTCCAGAAGGCCGGCTTATAAGGTCTTCGCGGCCTTCCAGTTCTTCGTGGCGTTGGGCAGCCGCTTCTCCATGTAGTCGGCTTCCTTCGCCATCGTGTCGTACACGCCCGTGTTGCCGAACACGTAAAGCCGCCCGTCGCGGATGACCCACGCATTGGGGTCGCCTTCGTTCCTCACGCCGCGCGCCATCGAGCCCGTGCAGTAGCCGCCGAACTGCGGCGCGTACTTCTCGGGATCGGCGATGAACGTGTCGCGATTCCTACCGCTCGCAAAGTGGTAGCGGGCATCGTCGAAGTCGTAGCTGTACTTGGGGTCGCCCTTCGTCGGCTTGCCTTCGGTGAAGTAAGCCACCGGATCGTGGCCCTTGAGCACAACACGGAGGTTGTCGGCGAAGGCGATCGTGGAAGTTGCCGCGGCGACGAGGAGGGCGGCGAACATGCGCGTGGTCTTGTTCATGGCGGTCTCCCGGAAAAGGTAGCCACCCGATTCTATGCCTCGGCGGCGCCGCTGTCGCTCGGATCACATGGTGACACTTCACGTTAGCGCCGCTAGCGCGTCAAGGCAAAAGGCAAGGCGGCATACCACTGCGCAAACTCGCGCCACGCCGGCGACTTGTAGAGCCAGCAGGATCGTGTCGTCCAGAGCGAAGGTGACCACCTGGCCCTCCGGGTAATCCATGCCAAGGCCGATGAAAAGCAGCCGCGCCACGACGGGATCGACCAGCGTAAGCGCCGCGCACACCATGTAGCGCATGTGACGCGTAGAGGAAATACAAGATGGACGTCGATCTTCAAGACGCTGGCGCGGCACACAGTTGTCCTGTTTTGCTTGGTGTTTTGGGATGTGTATCATCGCCTGAGTCCGTTGCCGAGTACGACAACCTTGAAAAATTTACCGATGGCAAGGATTTTTCCGGTTCTCGCGCTTTCCATGCTTGGGTCCGTGCCGGCCCATGGAAATCTGCCGCGCGTTGCGGACATCGCCGACCTCGACCTCGAGCAGCTCACCCGCATCACGGTCACGACCGCTTCGCGGAGAGTCGAACGCCTGATCGACGCGCCGGCCTCGATCTTCGTCATCAACGCCGAAGATATTCGCCGTTCGGGCGCAACGTCGATACCTGAAGCCCTGCGTCTCGCCCCGAATCTCCATGTGGCACGCACCGATTCGAGCCAGTACGCCGTGAGCGCTCGCGGCGGCACCACGGAAACCACCAAC
>JANNKG010000521.1:0-4816 GCA_031396185.1 Burkholderiales bacterium
CACCACGCTCTTCGGGCCTTTCGGCATGCCGATCGAGATCCAGATCCGCACCGGCGAGATGCACAAGGTGGCCGAGGCGGGAGTCGCCTCCCACTGGATCTACAAGGGCACCGACGGCGAGCAGCGCGAGGTGCAGCTGAAGAGCAACCAGTGGCTGCAGTCGCTGCTGGAGATCCAGAGCGAATCGGGCGACGCGCTGGAATTCCTCGAGCACATCAAGGTGGACCTCTTTCCCGACGAGGTCTACGTGTTCTCGCCCAAGGGCAAGATACTCGCGCTGCCGAAGGGCGCCACGCCGATCGACTTCGCCTATTCGGTGCACACCGACGTCGGCAACCATTGCGTCGCGGTGAAGGTGGATGGCGAGCCGGTGCCGCTGGGCACGGTGCTGCGAAACGGCAACCGCGTCGAGATCATCACCGACCCGCAGGCGCGCCCCAACCCGGTATGGCTGTCGTACGTGGCCACCGGCAAGGCGCGCTCCCACATCCGGCATTACCTGAAGACGATGCAGCTGCAGGAGTCCGCGGAAGTCGGCGAGCTGCTGCTGGTGCAGGCGTTGCGCTCGCTCAAGGCCAACCCCGACGAGATCGGCGACGTGCATTGGGCGCACTTCTTCAAGGGAGATAGCGCCAAGACGCGCGAGGAGGCGCTCGCGGACATCGGCCTGGGCAAGCGCCTGGCGGTCGTGGTCGCCAAGAAGCTGCTGGCGATCGCCGAGCCCCAGGCCGACGGCGAGACGCCGCGCCTGGATTCGATCACGATCCGCGGAACCGAGGGCCTGGCGGTCCAGTTCGCCCCGTGTTGCCACCCGATCCCGGGCGACCCGATCATCGCGCAGATCAAGAAGGGACAGGGCCTGGTGATCCACACTCACGACTGCCCGGCGATCCACCCGTTCCATTTCGACCCGGAGAAGTGGGTCGACGTGCAATGGGACTCGTCGCCCGACCGCCTGTTCGACGTGAACGTGCGGCTCACCGCGAAGAACACCCGGGGCGTGCTGGCGCGCCTCGCCGCCGAGGTGTCGGAGGCCGACTCGAACATCGACCACATCGAGACGGAGCCCTCGGCAAGCTCGACCTACACCACCATCGTGTTCACCATCCAGGTGAAGAACCGCATGCACCTCGCGCACGTGTTCCGGCGCCTGCGGCGCATCGAGGAGGTGGTGCGCATCACCCGCCTCAAGAAGAAGCCATGAGATCGATCACCACTGCCGAGGCGCCGGCGGCGATCGGCACCTACTCGCAGGCGGTGCGTGCCGGAGACACGGTGTATCTCTCGGGCCAGATTCCGCTCCATCCGAAGACCATGGCGCTGGTCGAGGGCCCATTCGAGAGCCAGGTGAGGCGCGTCTTCGATAACCTGCGCGCCGTGTGCCGCGAGGCGGGAGGCGATTTCGATCGCGTCGTGCGCGTCACGGTGTACCTCACGGATCTCGCCAACTTTTCCAAGGTGAACGAGGTGATGGCGAGCTATTTCGCCGAGCCGTATCCCGCGCGCGCCGCCATCGGCGTGGCTTCCCTTCCGCGGGGCGCGCACGTGGAGATAGACGCGATCCTGTTCCTCGGCACGCGCGAGGAGGCACTGGCCCCCTCCACGGCCGCCCAGGCGACCGTCAAAGGCTGAACACGACCACTGCTCATTCCGCCGCAGGCGCCCTCGGCGTCAACGACGCCGTCGCCGCGAAGCTGGCGAAACTCGGCATCCGCCACAAGCGCGACCTCGCGCTGCACCTGCCGCTCCGCTACGAAGACGAAACCCGCCTCACGCGCCTGGCCGACGCCCGCCCTGGTGCGCCGGTGCTGATCGAGGCCGAAGTGGTCGAGTCGGATGTCAAGTTTCGCCCGCGGCGCACGCTCGTGGTCAAGCTCGCCGACGGCAAGGATGAGCTGTGGATCCGCTTCCTCAATTTCTATCCCAGCCAGGCGAAGCAGTTCTCCCCCGGCAAGCGCATCCGCCTCTTCGGCGAGGTACGCCCGGGGTTCTTCGGCGACGAGATGGTCCATCCCAGGTACCGCGTGGTGCAGAAGGACACGCCGCTCGCCAAGTCGCTGACCCCCGTGTATCCGACCACCGCAGGCCTGTCGCAATCGGCGCTTCGCGAGATGATCGAACGCGCCGTCGACCAGCTCGCCCTCGAGGACACGCTCGACGAGGCGCGGCGCAAGAAACTCGGCTTGCGGCCGTTCCGCGAAAGCGTCCTGGTGCTGCATCGCCCGCCGCCGGACGTCGACGCCCTTGCCCTCGAGGAGCGCACCCACCCGGCATGGCGGCGCCTCAAGTTCGACGAGATCCTCGCGCAGCAGCTCGCGATGCGCATCGCCTACCGCGAGCGGCGCGCAAAGGTGGCGCCGAAGCTGCCCGCCGCGCACACGCTCACCAATGCCCTGGTGAAATCGCTGCCCTTTGCCCTCACCCGCGCGCAGCGCCAGGCGCAGGCCACGATCGCAAAGGACCTCGCGCAGCCACACCCGATGCGCCGCCTCCTGCAGGGCGACGTCGGCAGCGGCAAGACGCTGGTGGCGGCACTTGCCGCCCTCCAGGCGATCGAGAACGGCTACCAGGCGACGCTGATGGCACCCACCGAGATCCTCGCGGAGCAGCACTACCTCAAGCTCGGCCATTGGCTCGAGCCCCTCGGGGTCAGGATGGCCTGGCTGTCGGGCAGCCTCAAGGCGCGCGCCAAGAAGACCGCCATTGAGGCGATCGCCTCGGGCGAGACGCAGCTGGCCATCGGCACCCACGCCCTCTTCCAGGACGACGTGAAGTTCGCAAGGCTGGGTCTCGCGATCGTCGACGAGCAGCACCGCTTCGGCGTCGAGCAGCGGCTTGCCCTCGCCTCCAAGGCGGGCAGCGAGCCGCACCAGCTGATGATGAGCGCCACGCCGATCCCGCGCACGCTTTCGATGAGCTACTACGCCGACCTCGACGTGACCGTGATCGACGAGCTGCCGCCGGGACGCACGCCGGTCGTCACCAAGCTGGTCTCCGAGGAGCGCCGCGACGAGGTAATCGCCCGCGTGCGCGAAAGCTGCCGCGACGGCGCGCAGGCCTACTGGGTCTGCCCGCTGATCGAGGAGTCGGAGGCCCTGCAGCTGCAGACCGCCATCGACACCTTCGAGACGATGCGGACCACCTTTCCCGATCTCGCCGTGGGCCTGGTGCACGGTCGTCTCAAGGGACCCGAGAAGGCGCAGGTGATGGCGGACTTCAAGGCGAAAAAAATCCAGCTCCTGGTGGCGACGACGGTGATCGAGGTGGGCGTGGACGTGCCCAACGCGACCCTGATGGTGATCGAGCACGCCGAGCGCATGGGGCTTGCGCAGATGCACCAGCTGCGCGGGCGGGTGGGCCGCGGCTCCCAGCAGAGCCTCGCGATACTGCTCTACTACCAGCCGTTGTCGGAGGCGGCGCGCGCGCGGCTGAAGGTGATCTACGAAAGCCACGACGGCTTCGAGATCGCGCGCCATGACCTGATGCTGCGTGGACCCGGCGAATACCTGGGTGCCCGCCAGAGCGGCGCCCCGCTGCTGCGCTTCGCCGATCTCGAGCGCGACATCGACCTGATCGAGCTTGCGCGCGCCACCGCCGACGAGCTGCTTCAGGCAAACTCGCCCACCGTCATGAAACACGTCGATCGCTGGCTCGGCAGCCGCCAGTTCTTCCTCAAGGCATGAACCAGGTCATCGCGCGCCTCGACGCGTACGAGAAGCTCATCCGGCTCGATCGCCCGATCGGCATCCTGCTGTTGCTGTGGCCGACGCTCTGGGGGTTGTGGCTCGCGAGCCCGCCGATGCCGCACCCGCTGGTGCTGTGGCTCTTCGTCCTGGGTACCGCGTTGATGCGCTCGGCGGGCTGCGCTTTCAACGACTACGCGGACCGTAAGTTCGATTCGCAAGTGGAGCGCACCCGCGACCGGCCGCTTGCCGCCGGCCTGATTCGACCGTGGGAGGCGCTGGCGGTGGCGGCGGTGCTGGCGGCCGCGGCATTCGCAATCGTGCTGCAGTTCAATCGCCTTACGGTGATGCTCTCCTTCGCGGCGCTCGCGATCGCGGTGATCTATCCCTTCACCAAGCGCTTCTTCTGGATGCCGCAGGCGTGGCTCGGGGTGGCCTTCGGCTTCGGCATTCCCATGGCCTTCGCCGCCACCACGGGGCGCGTACCGGCGCTCGCCTGGGCGCTGGTGGCGGCCAACGTCGCGTGGACTCTTGCCTATGACACCGAGTACGCCATGGTGGACCGCGACGACGACCGCCGCATCGGCATTCGCACCACGGCGATCCTGTTCGGGCGCCTCGACGTGCCGGCGGTGATGGCGTGCTACTCGGTGTTCCTGCTGGCCATGGCGGCGATCGGCGTATGGCAGCGCTATGGCTACCCGTATTTTGGCGGCCTCGCCTTAGCCCTGGCCATCGCCGCATCCCATTACCGGCTCCTTCGCGGGCGCACGCGCGAGGGCGCCTTCCGGGCGTTCCTCCACAACAACTGGATCGGCGCAGCGATCTTCGCCGGCATCGTCATCGACAAGCTCCCGTGGCGCCAGCTCGTTCGCATGGTGGCGCCGTGATCCTGGTGATCCATGCGCATCCGTATCCCACCCGCTCCCGCGCGGGCGGTGCGCTTCTCGGAGCGATCCGCGGCATGCCGCGCCTCGAGGTGCGTTCGCTCTACGACCTGTATCCCGACTTCGATATCGACGTGGCCGGCGAACAGGAAGCGCTCGCACGTTCCGAACTCATCGTCTGGATGCACCCGTTCTACTGGTACAGCGTGCCCGGCCTGCTCAAGCACTGGTTCGACAAGGTACTCG
>JANNKG010000522.1:0-3024 GCA_031396185.1 Burkholderiales bacterium
GGCTCGCCGGCGCCGGGGGATTCATCAACATCAGCCAGAACGCGCGCAAGCTGGTCTTTGCGGGAACGTTTACCGCGGGCGGGCTGCGGGTGAAGATAGAGGGCGCCAAACTGGTCATCGTCAGGGAGGGAACCAACCGCAAGTTCGTGAAGGAGGTCGAGCAGATCACCTTCAACGGCGCCTATGCGGCCGAGAAGGACCAATCGGTGATCTATGTGACCGAGCGCTGCGTGTTCCGCCGCACCCACGACGGCATGGAACTGGTGGAGGTAGCGCCCGGCATCGACATTGGGCGCGACATTCTTGCCCACATGGATTTCAAGCCAATCGTGCGCAGCCCGGTGCCGATGGACCCGCGCATTTTCCTGGCGGAGCCGATGGACCTCGAAGAGACGCTCCTCGGCCTGGGGCTTGCGCAACGCGTGAGCTACGACGTTGAGCGCAACACCCTCTTCGTGAACCTCGAAGGGATGCATGTGAGGAACCGCGACGACGTGGATCGCGTGCGCCGCGTGATCGAGGAGAAGATGCAGCTCATCGGCCACAAGGTGGCGCTGGTGGCGAACTACGACCAATTCGTGATCGATGCCGCCGTTGCGGACACTTACGCAGCGATGGTTCGCTACCTGGACACCCACTACTACACGACGGCTTCGCGCTACACGACCAGCGCCTTCCTGCGGCTGAAGCTCGGCGAGGCGCTGTCGCGGCGGCGCGTCAAACCCCACATCTTCGAGACCCGCGATGACGCCCAGGCGTTCGTCGCGGCCCACGGGCGCGACGCCGGGAGCTCGTAAGACGTTGTCGCGATTGGTGTTTTCCTTGCCATGTTGCGCTGCAACAAAAAAGTTGCAAACCCCCTTGACGTTAGGGTCAATTCGCGTAAAATTGGTTTGGTGCAGTGCAGCAATTCAGCTGTCAAACCAACCCAAAGGAACCGCGCCATGTTGAAAATCGACCAGTTCGCCGCCGCCAACGAGGCCGCGATCGAGCAATTCTCCTATTTCGCCAAGCTGTCCATCGCCAACGTCGAAAAATTCGCCGGCCTCGGCCTCAATGCCGCCCGCGAATCCGTGTCCCTCGCCACCAAGCACGCCCAGTCGGTTGCCGGTGCGCGCGACGTGAATGAAGTCATCGCCATCAATTCCGCCGCCCTCGAGCCGGCCCTGAAGCGCGCCTACGCCCACTCGCGTACTGCCTTCGAAGCCGCGACCGAGACCAGCAGCGAGGTCAAGCGCGTCATCGAGAAGCAGAACTCCGAGTTCCAGAAAGCGGCCGTTGCCGCCCTCGAAGAGGCGTTCAAGTACGCGCCCTCCGGTAGCGAGACCGTGGTGGCGAACGTGAAGTCGGCGATCAGCGCCGCTCAGAGCGCCTACGACAACATGGCCGCGATCAACAAGCAAATCTACGACACGGTCGAGAAGACCGTCGAGCAGAGCGTGGCAAACGCCCAGGCCGCGACGCCGAAGGGCAAGACCTCGCGCCGTTCGAAGTAATCGATTCCCTCCTTCTCCCTTTGGGGAAGGCCGGGATGAGGGTCAAGAGGCCCCCGGTATGCCCGGGGGCTTTTCCCATTCCGGATGCCGTAAAATCGCTCCATGAAGACGATCGGCATCGCCGGCTATAGCGGTAGCGGCAAGACCACTCTCATCGAGAAGGTCATTCCCGTCCTGGTGAGGGAAGGCTTGCGCGTCTCGCTCATCAAGCATGCCCACCACGAGTTCGACGTGGACCAGCCCGGGAAGGACTCTCATCGCCACCGCCACGCGGGTTGCAGCGAGGTGCTGGTCAGCTCCTCCAAGCGCTGGGCGTTGATGCACGAGCTGCGCGGCGCCCCGGAGCCGACCCTGCAGGAGCAACTGAAGCATCTCTCGGCCTGCGACCTGGTGATCGTCGAGGGATTCAAGGCCGAGCCAATCCCGAAGATCGAGGTCCACCGCCGGGCAGGTCATACGCCGTTGCTGTACCCGGAGGATCCGCACGTGGTCGCGATCGCCACCGACGAGCCGCTTGACACCTCACTGCCTCAAATCGACGTGGACGATCCCGAGGCCATGTCGCGTTTCATCATCCAGTACCTGGGCCTCAATCGCGCGCGCCTCGTGCGCTAGCGTCGTGGTCACACTCCTCTATTTCGCCAGCCTTCGCGAGACGCTCGGCTGTTCGCGCGAGCAGGTGTCCCTGCCTGCGGGCGCTCCCACCGTTTCACTGCTGGTCGATGAGCTGCGCGGGCGCGACGAGCGCTGGGCGCAGGCCCTCTCGGCCGGCAAGCAGTGGCGCGTGGCCGTGAACCAGGAGATGGCGAGCCTCGCCACACCCTTGAAGCCGGGCGACGAAGTGGCGTTCTTTCCTCCCGTGACGGGCGGCTGACGATGCCGCTCGTGCGCGTGCAGACGCAGGACTTCGACGTCGGGCGAGAGCTCGATGCGCTTACGCAGGGACGGCGTGATGTTGGCGCGGTGGCGAGCTTCGTGGGCCTGGTGCGCGAGGCGAGCGATGGCCAGGCCATCGAGGGCATGACTCTCGAGCACTACCCCGGCATGACCGAGAAGGCTCTCGAGGACATTTGCGCCCAGGCTGATTCCAGGTGGGATCTCATCGACATGGTCGTAGTCCATCGCGTGGGCTCACTCGTGCCGGGCGACCGGATCGTGCTGGTGGGTGTCGCCAGCGCGCATCGCGGCGAGGCCTTGGCTGCCTGTGAATTCATCATGGATTACCTCAAGACCCGGGCTCCGTTCTGGAAGCGCGAGGACACCCCTTCAGGCCCACGCTGGGTAGAGGCCCGCGCCTCCGACGACTCCGCAGCCGAACGCTGGAAATAAGTGGGGTCAGGGTCGACTTAAGTTAATTATTGAGGCAATTGCCTCGGAATTAACTTAAGTCCACCCTGACCCCACTTATTCCGGATGTAACTCGCCCAGCGGTTGAGGTGGGGGGTCGTGCCCCAAAATAGAGGGGATGAAGACCCTCCGCCTTCTTGCCGCCGCATTGGTCGTTTCCGCTGGGTTCCCGGGCGTGGCC
>JANNKG010000524.1:0-2675 GCA_031396185.1 Burkholderiales bacterium
ATGTCCGAGATGATGCGGCGCATGTCCGGGTGGGCCGACCGCCCGACGATGAAGGAGCCGGAAATGCGCCGGCAGTTCGAGGAGATGCGCAAGCAGATGGGCGAGATGTCCAAGCCGAGCGCGATGGGCGACCGGGGGAGATCGAAGTAGGAACAAGCGCAAGCGACCGGGATTGCGGCACCTCACCGATGCGCCGGCTGCGCTCCCGCCAACAGGCGATGGACCTCCCGGGCGATCATCCATTGCTCGCGCGTTTGCGTGACGATGACGGGCACGCGGGATTGTGGATGGTGAATCTCGACGGCCTCGAATTCCTCGAGATGCAGCTCCGAGTTGGCCGAATCGTCAAGTCGGAGCCCGAGAAATTCCAGGCGATCGCAGATGCGTCGGCGCATGCCGGCGGAGTTCTCCCCGATGCCACCTGTGAAAGCGAGGACATCGAGTCCGCCCATCGCAGCACAATACGCCCCGATATACTTGCGCGCCCGGTAGGCGTAAACCGCAAGTGCAAGCTGCGCTCGCGCCTCACCGCTCCCGGCGGCGGATTCGACTTCCCGCAGGTCGGGCCCGCGCCCGGCAAGTGCTGCGAGACCACTGCGCCGGTAAAGGGTGTCCTCGATCTCCTCGAAGGAAAGGCCGAGCGTGCGATGTACGTGGCCCGCGATGCCCGGGTCGATGTCCCCGGACCGCGACCCCATCACGAGGCCCTCGAGAGGAGTCATTCCCATCGAGGTGTCGATGGAGACGCCGCGCTCGATTGCGCAGATGCTCGCCCCGTTGCCGAGGTGGCAGCTGACAATGCGCAGGTCCCGCGGCGAGACCCCGAGGGCCTGGGCTACGCGCTCCATCACATACTTGTGGGACGTTCCGTGAAAACCGAATCGCCGGGCGCCGGTTTGGCGCCACTCTTCGGGAACGGCGTAAGTTGTCGCCTGCGGGGGCATGTCGCTATGGAACGCGGTATCGAAAACCGCCACTTGGGGAACATCCGGCCACCGCGCGCGGGCCACCCGGATCCCGGCAACCGCCGGTGGATTGTGCAGGGGCGCGAGGGGATTCAACGACTCGATCGCGGCGATCACGGAGTCGTCGATCCGCGTGGCTTTCAGAAAGCGATCCGCCCCGTGCGTCACACGATGTCCCACGGCCTCGATCTTCGCAACTCCCTCGGCGTCAAGGAGAGCGGGGATCGAGCTGAGAACCGCCGCGACCTCCTGCCCGCCGACCGGAAGCTCGCCCCCGAAGAGCTGATCTCCCGCCGGCATCTCGGCCACGCTCAGCTTCACGGTCGAACTGCCCACGTTGATGACCAGGATACGCATCAGGATCCTCCCTTGGAGGCGCCTGCCGAATGTGCGTTCATTCCCACGGCGACCGTGTCGAGGAGGCGCTACGTTAGCATCCGCCCTCGCGGCCTGTCACGGCAGACGTGATGAGACACATTGAAAGGCATAGAACTCACCGCATTGGATGGCTTCGTGCGGCTGTCCTTGGCGCGAATGACGGAATTGTCTCCACTACCAGCCTCGCCATGGGCGTGGCGGCGGGAGTCGGAGCGCTGTTCGGGGCCTCTGCTTGAGATTCCCCCTTTTGGAGAACTGAAATGCGCGAGTCAACTCTTCCCACATTCGATGGAAAGCCGCGTTCCCTTGAGCTTTCGCAACAGCGCCAGATGGCGCTCTCGCGTTGGGTAAACGAGGGCGGGGCAGGACCCGACGCCGATGTCTCGATTCCGTGGCAATTGCAACTGGAGGCACCCCCGTTGACCAACACCGAACTGGTGCAGCTTCGCATTCGGATGATTGCAATGGAGAACCTGATGATCGCGCTGCTCGCGGAATCGTCCGACAGGCAACGTGAGCTCGCTCGCGGGATGGCGGCTTACATTACTCCAAGGCAGGGGTTCACTCCTCACCCCCTGACGATCCACGCAGCAACGCAGATGCTCCAACTCGTCGAACGAGCCGATCACTTTCGTACCACGCCCCCGGCCTGAGCGCATGAGAACCGGGTGATAAAAACCGCATGGAGGGCTGCAAGCGCGCCCACCCATTCCATGCGGCTTGCTTCACGAGCCTTTATTTTTTCAGCACTTCGCGCGGATGGTTGACGCCCTCCGATTGAACCAGCTCATGCTCTAAATCCTTGTCTTTCTGTGTCGCGGGCGCTTTGGTCTTGACGGGTGACTTCTTGACTGATCCAGTGCCGCTCACCATCTCGCGCGGATGGTTCACGCCATCCGACTGAACCAAGGCGTGCTCCAAATCCTTGTCTTTCTGGGTGGCGGCCGCTGCGCTTTTCTTGACGGGTGATTTCTTGGTGGCCCCAGGGCCACTGACGATCTCCCGCGGATGGTTGACGCCATCCGATTGAACCAGTTCATGCTCCAAATCCTTGTCTTTCTGAGTCGACGAAGCGGCCTTCTTCTTGGAAGGTGACTTTTTGTCGGAGGCACGGGGTTCATAGGATTGAGCTGTCTCGTGCGCGGAATCCTTCGTGCGGGCATTGATCTCGGTCGCTCCGACAGTACCGCCGAACGCAACCACGGCAAATCCGAGAATTGAGGCGATAACATTTACTTTGTATTTCGGGAAATCAAACATGGCGATTCTCCATAACGATTAGGTCGGGGACGCAGCCCATTGAGGCCGCAGACATTGGAACGGTGGCATCGC
>JANNKG010000527.1:0-11058 GCA_031396185.1 Burkholderiales bacterium
GATCACGCCGCCGATACCGGCAAGCACGTACATCACGAGGTATCGCGACGTCCCATACAGCCGCTCGACCTGCGAGGCGGTTGCGATCACGAGCCGCATCTACAACCGCAATCGCACTGTCGGCGCCATGCTCTCCGGTGAAGTGGCAATCCGTTACGGCCATGCGGGTCTTGCCGACGACACCATCCATGTCAATTTCAAGGGCACCGCGGGCCAGAGCTTCGGCGCATGGCTCGCCCATGGCGTCACCTTCGAGCTCGAGGGTGACGCCAACGACTACGTCGGCAAGGGGCTCTCAGGCGGGCGGATCATCGTCTACCCGCCCAAGGAATGCCCGATCGTGCCCGAGGACAACATCATCGTCGGCAACACGGTGATGTACGGCGCCATCAGCGGCGAAGGCTACTTCCGCGGCGTGGCGGGCGAACGCTTCTGCGTGCGAAATTCGGGCGCCACCGCGGTGGTCGAGGGTGTCGGGGACCACGGCTGCGAATACATGACCGGCGGCACCGTGGTCGTGCTGGGAACCGCGGGGCGCAACTTCGCCGCGGGCATGTCGGGTGGCATCGCCTATGTCCTCGATGAGGAGGGCGACTTCACCCAGCGCTGCAACATGGCGATGGTCGAGCTGGAGCCGATCCCCGAGGAGGAAAGCGCGGCGGCGGAGGGCGGCGCGGGAGAGCTCGAAACCCCCGGCAAGGTGAAGATCGACCACGTGGCCGGGCACGACGACGAGATGCTGAAGGACCTCATCCAGAGGCACCTGCTCTACACCGGCAGCGAGCGCGCCCGGCGGGTGCTCGAGAACTGGGCCGCCTACCTGCCGAAGTTCGTGAAGGTGATGCCGGTCGAGTATCGCCGCGCGCTGGCGGAGATGGCGCAGGAGAAGCTGCGCGACGAGCAGCCGACGCCGCGGGTGGAAATTCGGGCTAACGACTAGATGGGCAAGATCACCGGGTTCATGGAAATCGACCGGCGCGACCGGCCGTACGCGCCGGTCGTGGAGCGCGTGAAGTTCTACAAGGAATTCATCCGCCCCCTCTCCGACCAGGAGATGGGCCAGCAGGGCGCGCGCTGCATGGACTGCGGCATCCCGTTCTGCCAGACCGGCTGCCCGGTCAACAACATCATTCCCGACTGGAATGACCTGGTGTACCGCGGCCACTGGCGCGACGCGCTCGAGGTGCTGCATTCGACCAACAACTTTCCGGAGTTCACCGGGCGGGTGTGCCCGGCGCCCTGCGAAGCGTCCTGCACCCTCAACATCAATGACGATCCCGTTACCATCAAGTCGATCGAGCAGGCAATCATCGACAAGGGCTGGAGCGAGGGCTGGGTCAAGCCGCAGCCGCCCGCGCACCGCACCAGCAAGAAGGTCGCCGTCGTGGGTTCGGGCCCCGCGGGCCTGGCCTGCGCCCAGCAGCTCGCGCGCGCGGGGCACGCGGTGACGCTCTTCGAGAAAAGCGATCGCATCGGCGGCCTGCTGCGCTACGGCATCCCCGATTTCAAGATGGAGAAACATCTCATCGACCGCCGCATCGAGCAGATGGCCGCCGAGGGCGTGGGCTTCCGCACCGGCGTGCACGTCGGCGTGACGCTTCCCGCGGCCGCGCTCCTCCAGGAGTTCGACGCGGTCGCGCTCACCGGCGGATCGGAAAAGCCGCGCGAGCTCCCGGTGCCGGGGCGCGAACTCGACGGGATCCACTACGCGATGGAATTCCTGCCGTCGCAAAACAAGGTGGTTGCAGGCGACAAGGTCCCCGGGCAGATTCTCGCCACCGGCAAGCACGTGGTGGTGATCGGCGGCGGCGACACCGGCAGCGACTGCATCGGCACCTCGATCCGCCAGGGCGCCGCATCGGTCACCAATTTCGAGCTGATGCCGATGCCGCCCGAGGAGGAGGACAAGCTCCTTACGTGGCCTTACTGGCCGCTCAAGCTTCGTACCTCGTCGTCGCACGAGGAGGGCGCGGAGCGCGACTTCGCCGTCGCCACCAAGGCGTTCCACGGCAAGGGCGGCCGCGTCGACAGCCTCACCGCGTGCCACGTGGCGTGGGTAAAGGACGAGAAAGGCGCGATGGCGATGAAGGAAGTGCCCGGCACCGAGTTCACCATTCCGGCGCAACTGGTGCTGCTCGCGATGGGCTACGTGCACCCGGTACACGAAGGCATCGTCGACCAGCTGGGGGTGGCCAAGGACGGGCGCGGCAACGTGCGCGCGCCCACCGATGGCGCCGGCGCATATGCCACGTCCATTCCGAAAGTGTTCGCCGCGGGCGACATGCGCCGCGGCCAATCGCTCATCGTCTGGGCGATCCGCGAAGGGCGCCAGTGCGCCCGCGAAGTCGATGCCTTCCTGATGGGAAGCTCGGACCTGCCGCGCTGAGATCTCCCGCAGTGGCGTGGCTCTCGTTTTTCCTCCTCGCCGCTGTCGCCGGATACGCGTCGATCACGGCACTCGTGTGGTTCGCGCAGGACCGCCTGCTCTTCTTTCCCCCGCCGCCCTTCGGCGTCCCCGCCGCACCTCCGGGCTGGAGCCTCGAGGAGGTGTCCTTCACGGCCCGGGACGGCACCCGCCTCTCGGGCGTGCTGGTGAAACCGCCCCTCGAGCGCCCGCCGCTGGTGATCTACTACGGCGGCAACGCCGAGGAAGCGACGGCGTACGCGGCGCAAGCCGGCGCCAGCTACGGCGAGCGCGCCGCGCTGTTCGTGAACTACCGAGGCTATGGTCGCAGCGTCGGAAAACCCGCGGAAGTGGCGATGGTGACCGACGCGATCGAGATCTACGACTGGGCGGTACAACGCGCGGACCTCGACACGTCGCGAGTGGCGCTCCACGGACGCAGCCTCGGGACCGGCGTCGCGGTGCAGGTGGCCGCGGCGCGGCCGGCGCGCTGCGTGATCCTCACCTCGCCTTTCACCGCCGCCCGCGACGTGGCGAAGGACATGTACCCGTGGCTGCCGGTGGGCCTCCTCATGCGCCACCCCTTCGACTCCGCGGCGCACGCGCCCAGGCTACGCATGCCGGCGCTTTTCCTCATGGGGGATGCCGATACGCTGATTCCCATGCGCCACACCGAGCGGCTTGCGGGCCTGTGGGGCGGGCCGGTCGAACGGGTGGCGTTCAAAGGGTTCGGGCACAACGACCTGAGCGTCAATCCGCGCTACGACGAGGCGGTGCGGGCATTCCTGACGCGCTGCCTTTGAGCCGCACCTAGCCCGACCCTCTCTCCCAAGGGAGGCCAGACGTAGGCCGAGGCCCAATCTTCGATCGCGGCACGCGTAAACTGCCTCCCAAAAGCAGGGCCAGCCGCCCATCCGGGGCATGCCAACCAACGGAGGTGTCGTGGGAAAGACGTTCGTCGTTCTGTTAGGCCTCATGGCCGCCGATTTCGCAGCGGCCGCCGAAGTCGCCCCTCCCCACTCCGCGATCGACATCATCAGTAGATTCGTGCAAGCCGGGCGCGATGAGCACGAGATTGCGCGCCTGAAGGCAGCCGCCGCCGCCGAGCCTCCGTCCGGCGGATTCACGGCGGACCGTGTCACCTTTTATTCGAATCGCATCGATGCGGCGCGCCGGATCGGCGATTATCGCCGCGTGATTTCAGACCTGCAGGAACTCCACAAGCTGCAGGGCGGCGCGGATCACGACATTGTGAATCAACTCGCCAGCGCCTCAATCCTTGCGGGCAACAAGTCGCAGGCGATCAAGTATCGGGAAGATTTCCTCGGTGACTGGCGCGTTCCCGTGTGGGCGCGAATGCACCACAACGCCACGCTGGCCGGCTACTTCGCCGAAGGTGGGGACCTCGAGAAGGGGCGAAGCTACCTCAAGCGCGCCGAGGAGCATTTCGAGGAAATGCGCGGCCAGCTAGGCGACAGAATCCATCCGGGTTCGGTGGCGCAAATCGACTACTACCGCGGGGATCTCGCGTATTACTCCGGCAAGTTCGAGGCGGCCGAGGCGGCCTACCGCAGGTCGGTTGTCAGCCGCACGCTCGCGGCAAGTCTGCCGACATCCACCCCGCAACTCCAGTACGGCGTGACGCTATCCCAGACCGCGTTGTCGCGCGCGCTGCTGCGGCTGAATCGCCTGGCAGAAGCCGAGCATTACGCACGCGAAGCGGTGCAGCTTTCCGTGGAAACCACCGGGTACTTCTCGCTGGCGACCGCCCGTTCCCTTTCGTTCCTCTGCCAGGCGCTGGTCGAGGCGGGGCGCCATGACGACGCGGCCGAGCTCGCCAGGCCGGTGATCGCGATCTTCGAAGACTTCGACGCGAACCGTGCTTCGTACATCCTGGCCTCTGCGCGGCTGGTACTGGGCGAAGCGCTGATCGTGCAGGGGCGGATGAAGGAAGCGGATGCGGTCCTCTCGCGACGAGCTGCCGACCTTCAGAGCGACCCGGTGGCGGGCGACCTGGATCCCCCGGGCTCGGCCGATTGGGGGTATGCGCTCATTCAGCTGGGACGCGCAGGCGAGGCCATTCCGATGCTGCGCCGGTTGGCGCGGTGGAACGAGCTGCGGCGCGGCAAGGACAGCCTCGAGTACCTCGCGGCCCGCGCGTTCGAGGCGATGGCGCTCGCCCGCGGCGGCGATCGGAAGACCGCGCTGGAATTGTTTCGCGCGGTAGTGCCGCAGCTCACGGAAGCAACGCTTGCCGACAGCTTCTCGGAAGGTGCCTCGTTCCGCGCGACGCTGCGGTTGCAACGGGTGATCGATGCGTACCTTGCGGTGATCGCGCAATCCGCCGCGGAGTCGCCGCAATCCGGCACGGTGCTGGTGGCCGAGGCGTTCAGCGCCGCCGACATCGCGCGCGGCTCGGGCGTGCAAAGGGCGATCCAGGCAGCGAGCGTGCGCGCGACGATCCGCGAGTCGAAGCTCGCTGAGCTGGCGCGCCGCGAGCAGGACCTTGGCAACCAGGTCGCCTCACTCGCCAACCTGTTGACCGAATTCCTGTCGCGCCCGTCGGCCGAGCAGGCGCCCAAGGTGAAGAGCGACCTGGAGCGCGAGATCGCGCGGCTGAAGGAGCAGCGCAGCGGCTTGCGCGCAGAGATCCTCAAGCAGTTTCCCGATTACGCTGCGCTGGTCGCACCCAAGCCCGTCAGTCTGTCCGACGCCCAGGCGCGCCTCGCCCCGGAAGAGGCGCTCATCTCCTTCTACAGCTCCGGCGAGCGGACCTACGTTTGGGCAGTGCGCAACTCCGGCCCAGCGGCGTTCGCCGAGATCAATTTGGGCGCTGCGCAAGTAGCGTCCATGGTCGCGCAGTTGCGCCGCGCGCTGGATGTGCCGGATCCGGACCTCAGCCGGTTCCCGCGCTTCGACACCGAGCTCGCGCACCAGCTCTACGGCGCGCTCGTCAAGCCCGTGGACCACGCGCTGACCGGCGCACGATCGCTGATCGTGGTGCCCCACGGGGCGCTCGGCCAAATCCCCTTCGCGCTTCTGCTGAGCGAGCCGTTCGTGGCCAGGCTGGGCGAGGTGCGCTTCGCGGAGTACCGCAGCGCCGCTTTCCTGGTGCGCAAGTACGCTATCAGCCAGATCCCCAGCGTGAGCACGCTGGTGACCCTTCGCCGGTCAGCGCGTTCCGAGCCGGCGAGACTCGCCTTTGCCGGGTTCGGCAATCCCGTATTCGCCGCGGGTGCCGCCGCGACTGACGCCACCACGCGGGGCGCCATGCGCGTCCGCAGTCTGGAGGTGGGACGCGTCGATGCTCGCGGAGCGCGCACCGCCTCCAACACCATGGGCAACCTCGCCCCGCTGCCCGATACCGCTCTGGAAGTGCGCGAGGTCGCATCCGCGCTTGGCGCCGATCTGCAGCGTGACATTTTCCTGGAGAACGCCGCGACCGAGACCAATATCCGCAAGCAGGACCTCTCCAACCGCCGCGTGCTGATCTTCGCGACCCACGGCCTCGTGCCTGGCGACCTCGACGGCCTCACGCAGCCTGCGCTGGCCCTGTCCAACCCCGCGGTCACTGGCGAGCGCGACGTCGACGGCCTGCTCACCATGGACGAGGTGCTTGGCCTGAGGCTCAACGCCGATTGGGTAGTCCTGTCCGCGTGCAACACGGCGGCGGCCGACGGGCAGGGGCAGGAAGCGGTGTCTGGATTGGGGCGCGCGTTCTTCTTCGCGGGCGCGCGCGCACTGCTCGTCTCCAACTGGCCGGTCGAGACCGTCTCGGCGCGCTTGATAACGACCGATCTTTTCCGCCGCGAGGCTGCGGACGCCAGGCTCTCTCGCGCCGAGGCATTGCGCCTCACGCTGGTAAACCTGATCGACCACGGCGCCACGGCCTCGTTTGCCTATGCCCATCCCCTGTTCTGGGCGCCTTTTACACTGGTCGGAGAAGGCGCCTCGCGTTGACCGTTCCCTAGTCGAGTCACGACTCGAAGACGATTGGGTAAGGACCCAACGGCTCGAGCGTGAGAAAATCGGCCCCATGCGTAACGACGTCTTCCTGCGCGCGCTGATGCGCGAACCGACTCCCTACACGCCGATCTGGATCATGCGGCAGGCGGGGCGTTACCTTCCGGAGTACAACGCCACCCGCAAGCGCGCCGGCAGCTTCCTCACGCTGGCGAAGACGCCCGAGCTCGCTTGCGAAGTGACGCTGCAGCCGCTCGCGCGTTTCGCCCTCGACGCAGCCATTCTCTTCTCCGACATCCTCACGGTGCCCGACGCGATGGGCCTGGGGCTTTTTTTCGTCGACGGCGAGGGCCCAAAGTTCGAGCACCCGGTGCGCACCGAGGCCCAGGTCGCGCAGCTTCGCGTGCCCGACCTCGAGCGCCTCAAATACGTCTTCGATGCGGTGGCGCTCGTCCGCCGCGAACTCCACGGGCGCGTGCCGTTGATCGGATTCTCCGGCAGTCCGTTCACCCTCGCCTGCTACATGATCGAAGGCGGCGGCAGCGACGACTTCCGCACCGTGAAGTCGATGCTCTACTCGCGGCCGGACTTGCTGCATCGCATCCTCGACGTCAATGCGAAGGCCGTGACCGCCTACCTCAACGCGCAAATCGCCGCGGGCGCGCAAGCCGTCATGGTGTTCGATACCTGGGGCGGCGCCCTGTCGGACGCGGCGTTCCAGGAGTTCTCCCTCGCGTACTCGCGCCAAGTGATGGCGGGCATTACGCGCACCCACGCCGAACGCATCGTGCCGCGGATCCTGTTCACCAAGGGCGGGGGCCTGTGGCTCGATGGCCTCGCGCAATCCGGCGCGGACGCGCTCGGCATCGACTGGCAGACGCCTCTGGGCGAAGCACGCCGCCGGGTGGGCGACCGCGTCGCCCTCCAGGGCAATATGGATCCGATGGCGCTTTTCGGCACGACGCGGGCGATCGAGGCCGAGGCGGGTCGCATCCTCGACGCCTACGGCACGGGTCCAGGGCACGTTTTCAACCTCGGACACGGCATCTCGCAGCACACCAACCCGGACCACGTACACGCGCTGGTAGAGGCCGTTCACACGCTCTCGGTCGGGGCCCACGCTGGGTAGGGCCTGTCAAGAAAAATATTTGGCTCGATGTGATTGCTTATTCACACATCGCCCGATCTCGCAAAATTCGCCCGGGCGTTTCGGGGAACTGTCCGGGAATCCGGAAATATATTTTAATTCAGTGTTTTGGGCGATGCCGCAGCGCCGCATAACCGTGGCAATTCTCGGCGGCATCGGCGTCTGCCCCGGTAAACGCCAACGTATGCACAGACTTATCCACAGGCCTTTCCACCTCCTCCAGACCCCCCGTTTTCGCTCGTGAAAATCGCCCGCGTCGCACTCGACGTGCCCCTTGCCGAGCGCTTCGATTTTCGCGTGCCGGAAGGGCTCGAAATCCCGGTCGGATCCCTGGTGGTGGTGCCCTTCGGACGCACGCGCCGAGTGGGCGTCGTGGTCGAGCACGCTGACCACAGCGAAGTGCCCGCGGAACGCCTGAAGGCGGTGGAATCGGTGGTCGCGGACGTGGCCCCCTTCCAGGCCGCCGAGATGGAGCTCTTCGAGTTCTGCGCCGCCTACTACCAGCGCCCGCTGGGAGAGGTGATCGCCGCCAGCATCCCGCCGCGCCTGCGCCAGGTGAGCCGCCGCAAAATCGTGCCCGCCGTGGAAATCGCGGGCGAGACGGGATTCACGGCAACGGTCGAGCTCACGCCCGAGCAGCGGTCCGCAATCGACCTGGTCACCGCCGGGCGCGACCGGTTCCACCCAGTGCTGTTGCACGGGGTCACGGGTAGCGGCAAGACGGAGGTCTACCTGCACCTCATCGCCGATGCGCTGGCGCGCGGGCGGCAGGCCCTCCTCCTCGTGCCCGAGATCGGCCTCACCCCGCAGTTCGAATCCCAGGTCGGCAGCCGCTTCCCGGGTGCACGCCTGGCTTCCGCCCATAGCCACCTGAACGAGGGCGATCGAGCCGCCGCCTGGCTTGCGGCGCAGTCCGGGGCGGCGCGGATCGTACTCGGCACGCGCCTGGCGGTGCTCATGCCGTTCCGGGACCTGGGGCTGGTCATCGTCGACGAGGAGCACGATCCGTCGTACAAGCAGCACGAGGGACTCAAGTATTCGGCGCGCGACGTGGCGGTTCGCCGCGCCCAGCGCCTGCAGGTGCCGGTGGTGCTGGGCTCGGCGACCCCGTCGCTCGAGAGTTACTCGAATGCCCGCGAGGGGCGCTATGTGCTGGCACGGCTCCCCGAACGCGCGGCGGAAGGCGCGGCGATGCCCCGCGTGCGCACCGTCGACACTCGCGCCGACCGCCCCCATGAAGGCCTCACGTTCGCGCTGGTCGATGCCATCCGCAAGCGGATCGCGCGCCACGAGCAGTCTCTGGTGTTTGTGAACCGACGCGGCTTCTCCCCGGTACTGTTCTGCCGCGCATGCACGTGGCACTCGGCCTGCACGCGCTGCAGCGCGAACCTGGTCCTGCACCTGCGCGCCGGCGAGCTACGCTGCCACCACTGCGGCCGCCACGAGCGCGTGCCGGTGAACTGCCCGAGCTGCGGCGCGGGCGATCTTGCCCCGGTGGGCCAGGGGACGCAGCGCGTCGAGGAGTCGCTGCAGGCGGTGCTGCCCGAAGCGCGCATTGCGCGCGTGGATCGGGATTCCACGGCCCGCAAGGGATCCCTGAAGGGCGTGCTCGACCAGATGCGCGCCGGCAAGCTCGACGTTCTGGTGGGCACGCAGATGCTTTCGAAGGGCCACGACTATCCGGGCCTCACCCTGGTCGGCGTGCTCGACGCCGACAGCGCGCTCTTCAGCGCCGATTTCCGCGCTTCCGAACGGCTCTACGCGCAGCTGGTACAGGTGTCGGGGCGCGCGGGGCGCGGGGCCCAGGCGGGCGACGTCCTTATCCAGACCGATTTTCCGGCGCATCCGCTCTACGCCGCCGTGGCGAGCCACGATTTCGATCGATTCGCCGACGAGGCGCTCGAGGAACGCAGGATCGCGGGTTTTCCGCCCTACTCGCACCTCGCCCTGCTGCGCGCCGAATCGAAGTCTGCGGGCGAGGCGACCGATTTCCTGCGTGCCGCGGCACGCCTCGGGCAGCGGCTCGCGCCGAACGTCGAGGTCTTCGACCCGGTGCCCGCGCCGCTGGAGCGCAAGGCGGGCTTCGAGCGCGCGCAACTGCTGGTGCGCTCCAGCGCGCGCGCGGAGCTGCAGCCCTTCCTGCGGGCGTGGCGCGACGCCTTGAACGAGCGCGGCGACCGGCGGGTGCGCTGGTCGCTCGATGTCGATCCCCAGGAAGTCTGACCCTCGCCCCAGAGGGAGAGGAAGGGTCGGCCCCGTATAATGTTGGGTCTGGAATCAAGCCTTTCGCCCGTGTCCTCCCCCGATCCCAAACAGACCCTTCGCGACCGCGTGCAGCAGGTGGTGCGCGAGAAGTTTCCCGAAGCCGGTGAGTTCGAGGTCGATATCGATCGTCCCAAGAACCCCGAGCACGGCGATTTCACCACCAACGTCGCACTGCAGCTCGCCAAGCGGGTAGGCAGGAAGCCGCGCGAGGTCGCCGAAGCCATCAAGGCCGCTTTCGATGCGGCAGCCGACGGTGCGCAGCTGTCCGTCGCGGGGCCGGGCTTCATCAACTTCACGCTTCCGGCGGAATCGCGCTTCCGCGTCGTGCGCGACATCCTGGCCGCCGGGCACGGCTTCGGTCGCTCGGAGGCGCGCAGGGACGGCAAGATCATGGTGGAGTTCGTCTCCGCCAATCCCACTGGCCCGCTACACGTGGGGCATGGGCGCCAGGCGGCTCTCGGCGACGTGATCTCGGCGCTGCTCGAATGGCAGGGCTGGCGCGTGACGCGCGAGTTCTACTACAACGACGCCGGCAACCAGATCGCCGGCCTCGCGCAATCGGTACAGGCGCGCGTGAAGCAGGAGCGCGGCGAGGCGGTCGAGCTGCCCAAGGACGGCTATCACGGAGAATACATTCGCGAGATCGCGCGCGAATACGTCGCGACCCATTTCGGCGACGTGCACGGCAATAACCTCGACCAGATCCGCCAGTTCTCGGTGGACTACCTGCGCCGCGAGCAGGACATCGACCTGCACGCCTTCGGCGTCAAGTTCGATTCGTACTTCCTCGAAAGCTCGCTGTATTCCGACGGCAAGGTCGACGAGACGGTCCGCCTCCTTGGCAAGGCGGGCCATACCTTCGAGGCAGACGGCGCCCTGTGGCTCAAGACCACCGACTTCGGCGACGACAAGGACCGGGTGATGCGCAAGTCCGACGGCACCTATACGTATTTCGTTCCCGACGTGGCCTACCACCTCACCAAGTTCAACCGCGGCTATGCCAACGTGGTGAACGTGCAGGGCGCCGACCACCACTCGACCGTCACGCGGGTGCGCGCCGGGCTGCAGGCGCTCGAGTCCGGAATTCCCAAGGGCTATCCCGACTACGTGCTCCACCAGATGGTGACGGTGATGAAGGGCGGCGAGGAGATGAAGATCTCCAAGCGCGCCGGCTCCTACGTGACGGTGCGCGACCTGATCGACGAAGTCGGGCGCGACGGGGTTCGCTATTTCTTCCTGATGCGCCGCGTCGATTCCCATCTGGTGTTCGACATCGACC
>JANNKG010000598.1:0-23608 GCA_031396185.1 Burkholderiales bacterium
TCGACGAACAGCTCGCCGCCGCGCAGCAGGGCGACCGAGCACAGCTCGGTGGAGGTTTCGACTGCGAGGACATTCACCGCGCCATTATATCGCAGGTTCCGCGCTGTATGATTACTTGTTAATCAGTATCTTATAATGATCTTTTAAAGTTACTTGTGATGTCTCTCAGCCCAGGATCGACAGGGGCACAAAGTCCGAGCGCAGGGCCGACCGGGCGTCCATGCCCCACCACTTGGCCAGGAAGGTGGCGTAGTACTGGCGGAAATCGACGCCGAACGGGAGATTGCCGTTGCCGTCGAGTTGGCTGAGGGCCGGCGCCAGGCCATAGAGGCCGCCACGGACCGTGGGGCCGAGCACGAAATGAACCCCTGCGGTGCCGTGGTCCGTCCCGCCACTCTGGTTGGCCGCCGGCCGCCGGCCGAATTCCGAATACGTGGCGACGAGCGTTGTGTCCCACCGACCCGCCTCCGCCAGGGCTTCACGCAGGCTGGACAGTCCCTCGGCAAGCTGGCGCAGCAGGGCCGCGTGGGTGCCAAGCTGGTTCGCGTGGGTGTCGAATCCTCCGAGGGTCACGCGGATCGCGGCAATGCCCGCAGGATTCGCCGCGAGTTGTGCGGCGGTGCGCATCGCGTTACCGAAGGGCCCCGCGGGAAACGCGGTCTTCAGGACCGGCCCGGCGTTCAACTTGTCGGCAGAGGCGACGATTTCGCGCTCGACCCGCAGGATGTGCGCGAGGGCGGGATTGCGCGTTTCGCCTCCCGGCTTGGCGAGCCGCGCGTTGCGCAGGAACTGCTCGGGGCTGGTGAGCACCACCGCTCGCGCCGCGCCCGCGAGGGGGCCCATGTCGGCGGCACCGACCACCACGCCTTCGGCGGCGAATCCGCGCGGCGAGGGCGAGGCCGCGAACGCGCGCGCAAGCCAACCCTCGTCGAGGTATTCCTCGCTCTTCGACGCGGTATCCCAGATCTCGATGGAGCGAAAGTGCGAGAGGTTCGGCGAGGGATAACCCACGCCTTGCACGATCGCGAGTTCCCTAGCCGCCCACAACGGCATGAGCTTCTCGAGCGCGGGATGCAGGCCCGCCTGCTCCGAGATTCGCAGCACCGAATCGCGTTCGATCGCCAGCCGCCCACGCAGGCTGCGATAGCCGGGATCCGCATACGGAATGACGGTGTTCAGCCCGTCGTTGCCGCCCTTCAACTCCACTAGGATGAGGAGATTGCGGGAGGCGGCGGGGCCCGCTGCGAAGGCGACCCGGCAGTCCGGGCCGAGCACGATGCTCGCCGCCGTGAATCGCAGGAAGGCGCGCCGGTCCATGATCATTTGAGTTGGTATGCCGGGTCGGACGTGAGGTGGCTGACCAGGGCGACACCCTCCGTCCCCGCCGCCACCGGGTTGATTGGCGAGGTTGCCAGGACCAGGCGGCCGACATCCGCCGGCCGGCTCCACCGCTCCCAGTCGAACGCGAAGGTCTGCAGGCCGCGCTCCATCATGCGGCGAAAGCGCCGCTCGGGGCTGGCGGCTTCCTGCCCCTGCTCTGCCATCGCAGCCGGGGCGCCTGCGGCCACCGGATCGGCGCCGCGAAACAAGCGCTCCAGGAACTGCTTGCGACCGAGCAGCGTCGCGGAGTTGATCCACGCGTCCCCGCCGGGCCAGCCCTTCACGTTGGGCGGCGACATCGGGTTCTGGCCGAGCAGCGCGGCGGCCAGAACCGCGGGGCGCAGCGAGTACGGCAGGATATCGAACGTCTTCAAGGTACCGACGACCAGTTCCACCGGCGAGCGGATCAGGTTGGCGCGATGCCCGGGCGACCAGAAAGCGTCCGCGACCAGCAACGCCCGCAGCAGCGCCTTGATGTCGTAGCGAGACTCGCGGAACACCGCCGCCAGGCGCCTCACCTCGGCGACATCGGGCGTGGGCGACACGAACTCGCGCCACAGCTTCGCGGTGATGAACTCCGCCGCCTGCGGCCGGGCGAGCATCAGGTCCAGCACGGCGTCGCCGTCGAAGCGCCCGGTCTTGCCGAAGACGCTTTTTTCACCGCCGTCGTGCCAGCCGCGCCGGTGGGTGAATTCGAGCGTGTCGCGGTCCAGGCTCCAGCCGGTGAAGGCACGCGCCACCTCCTTGATATCGCGCTCGCTGTACTGGCCCTCGCCCAACGTGAATAGCTCCATCACCTCGCGGGCGAAGTTCTCGTTGGGCGCCTTGCGACGCGAGCCGGCGTTGTCCAGGTACACCAGCATCGCGGGGTCGCGTGCGATCTGGTGCAGCAACGCCGAGAAATTACCCACGGCCTCGCGCCGCAGCAGCACATTCTGGCGATACATGAGCTCGCCGCTCCTGACCTTCTGCTGGCTGGTGGCGAAATGGCCGTGCCAGAAGAGCGTCATCCGCTCGGTGAGCGGCGAGGGCGTCATCAGCATCTCGCGCAGCCACCACTCGCGCAGCTCCAGGCCGTGCTCGAAGTTGCGGCGCTGGTAGGCGCGCCGCTCATCCTCGCCCATCGAACGCAGCTTGTAGTAGGGCACCGGCGCCTCGCCCACGAACGCCGGGGCTGCGAGCGTGGCCTCCCGGCGCGTGCCGGCGAGGATTCGGTCGACCGCCTCGTGGCGCGTGAGGTTCTCCAAGGCGCGGACTTCCGCCTCGGTCACGCCAAAGGCCGTGCGCGACACGAGATGCCGCGCACCGTCATAGCCGATGGGCTGGGCGAACGCCCAGCCCATCGATGCCAGGAACAGGAAGAGGCTACTTCGCGCCGCGGCCGTGGCCATGGGAATGCATTTCGTCCCGGGTGATCGCGCCGTCGTTGTTGGCGTCGAGGCGTGCGAAACGCTCGGCCGCCTTCGCCATGAATTCGGCACGGGTCACCTTGCCGTCGCCATCGGTGTCGGCGCGCGACTTGCCGCGCCTCGCCTGGTGGAAGGCACGCATCTCGTCCTGGCTCAGCTGCTGGTCGCGGTTGGCGTCGATCTGGTCGAAGCGGCCCGCGAGTTTCGGCAGTGCGGCAGCTTCGGCCCGGCTGATGAGCCCGTCGCCGTTGGTGTCCGCCGCCTGGAGGCGCTCAAGCATGGCGCCGCGATGGTGCCCGCCTTCGGGCGCAGCGATGACCAGCGTGGCCGCAGAACCGAGGACGATTGCGATGAGGGTTGAAACGGTTTTCATGAAGTACTCCCAGGTGGATCGCCGGGCCAGATGACCCAAGCGTATGCCTTACAACGCCCGAATGGGTTTCCGGCAAACAGGAAGAGGTAACCAGATGTAAACCCCGGGTCGCGCCAGCGCGTTCAGGGGATACGATGAGGACCATGCAAACCCCTCGCCGGAAGATCCTCGTCGTCGATGACGATCTTCGGCTGCGCGATCTACTGAAGCGCTACCTCGGCGAGCAGGGCTTCGCGGTGGACACCGTTCCCGACGCGGCGGCGATGGATCGCCAGATGGCGCGCGTGCGATATGACCTGATGGTGCTCGACCTGATGCTGCCCGGCGAGGGTGGCCTCGCGGCGTGCCAGCGGCTGCGTCGCGCGAACGAAGCCATCGCGATCATCATGCTCACGGCGAAGGGCGACGACGTCGACCGCATCACCGGCCTGGAGATGGGCGCGGACGATTACCTCGCGAAGCCGTTCAATCCGCGCGAACTGGTTGCCCGGATCCAGGCGGTGCTGCGCCGCCAGGCTCCGGCCGCAACGCCCGGCGAGCCCGGGGTGCTGGGTGACCGCCTTGGGTTCGGACCGTTCGCGCTCGACCTGTCCACGCGCACGCTCACTCGCGAAGGCGTGCCCGTTCCGCTCACCAGCGGCGAATTCTCGCTGCTGAAGGCGCTTGCGCAGAATTCGCGCAAGTCGATGTCGCGGGACAAGCTGATGGAGCTCGCGCGCGGGCGCGAGCTCGAGAGCAGCGACCGCTCGATCGACGTGCAGGTCTCGCGGCTGCGTCGATTGCTGGGCGAGGATCCGCAGAGCCCGCGCTTCATCCAGACCGTGTGGGGATTCGGCTACGTGTTCGTGCCCGACGGCGCAAGCCTCAAGTGAGGCTCGTTCCCCGGTCCCTTCTGTGGCGCACGCTGTTGGTGGTAATCGCCGCGCTGGCACTCTCCCAGGCTGCGGCGCTGTGGCTTCTCGATCGCTATGTCAGCCAGCCGCGCGTGGCACTCACGACGCGCCAGTTCGTGAGCCACCTGAAAACGGTGAGCGCGGCGATGCAGACGATCGGCGAAGCGCAGCAACCGGCGTTCATCGCGCGGATCGCGGAGCAGGATGGCATCCGCATCTCGCCGGTCGCCGCCGCAGATCCGATGCGCCCCGCGGCAGACCGCCCGGCGCTGCGCCTGTTTCGGGAGCGCCTGCGCGAAAGCTTCGGCCCCGGCGCGGACGTCTACGTCCGCGCCTCCGAACCGGCGGATGCCGAGGCGCGGCCGCGCGTGCTTTGGGTGCGCCTGCCCGCCGGGGAGCGCCGCTTCTGGGTCGCCTTCCCGCGCGCGCGCATCGAGCGCGACCCGATTACGGCGGTTGTCGCCTGGAGCGTCGCCGGCCTCGGCATCGCGATGCTCGCGACCTTCCTCCTGATGTGGCGCCTCAACCATCCGCTGGGCGAACTGGCGCGCGCCGCCGAGAAACTCGGCAAGGGCGGCGATCCGGAACCGATCGCGGAGACCGGTCCCGACGAGATCCGCGGCCTCGCGCGCGCGTTCAACCAGATGAAGGAGGACCTGCGTAACGGCGAGCGTGAACGCGCAACGTTCCTGGCGGGCGTTTCGCACGACCTGCGCACGCCGCTGTCACGGCTGCGGCTCGATGTGGAGATGCTCGAGGGCAAGGTCGAGGCGGAAGTGCAGCGCGCCATGGTCTCCGACCTCGAGGACATGAACGCAATCATCGACCAGTTCATCGATTTCGCCCGCAGCGAAGCCACTGAGCCGCTGTCCTCGGTAAACCTTTCCGAGCTGGCTCGCTCGTGCGCGGAGCGCGCGATGCGTTCGGGGGCGGCGGTGGGCTGCGAGCTGGCCGAGGTGCCCGCGATGGCGATGCGCCCCCTTGCCTTGCAACGCCTTATGGACAACCTCCTCGGCAACGCCGCACGCCACGCCGGCGGCGAGGTACTGTTGCGCACCGCGATGCGGGGCAAGGCGGTCGAGGTCGCGGTACTCGACCGCGGCCCGGGAATCCCGGCGGGCATGGCCGAGCGCCTGAAGCAGCCCTTTACGCGCGCCGACGTGGCCCGGAGCGGATGCTCCGGGGCAGGCCTGGGCCTCGCGATCGCAAACCGGGTCGCGGTGCTTCACGGCGGGCGCCTCGACCTGCTCGCCCGCGAAGGCGGCGGCCTCGAAGCCCGCGTGACTTTCGAGGCCACCCCGTGTTAACTGTGTCATCCAACCGGGCGGTCGCGCGTTGCACAGTCAGGCTGCGTTCCTCCCGGAAACGCACCGCCCCGCATTCCGGGCAGGGAAAGGATCCCACGATGAAAGTCACCGCAAGATGGTTGCTGGTCGCGCTGGCGACCGGGGGAACACTGGTTGCAGTGCAGGCCCAGGCGCAGCAGTCACCGGCCACGCGCGGGGATCGGCCCGCCGCCATGCCGCGAAGCTCGGCAGCCCCCGCGGGAAATTCCGCGCGCGTCGATCATGGGGGGCGGCATCGCGACCGCGGCTGGAGCGGCACCGGCCGTTGGGCGGGACACCCCCACGGCCACTGGGGCGGTTACCGCCACTGGGCGCCGCGCTGGAGCTTCTATTTCGGGGTGCCGGTGCTGTGGGGCTCCTCTTACTGGGGCGCTCCGTATTGGTACGATTCCTACCCCGGCAGGACGGTGATCTATCGCGAAGTCGAGCGCGACGGGCCTTTCCAGGAGCATCGCATCGGGCCGGCGACGACCGAAGTACCGCGCGGCGAGGGCGAGGGAGGGCCGGTGCAGGGCCCGCTCTACATGAACTACTGCGAGTCCGCGAAGGCGTATTTCCCGAAGGTCACGACTTGCCCCGAGGGCTGGAAGTTCGTGAAGCCGACGGAATGACGGCCGCCTCCGGGCGGTAACCGAAGAACGTTTCGACGTCGGCCAGCGCGCGCGTGCGGCGAAACGGCGGCAGCGCGCGCCAGATGCGCTTGCCGTAGGGCTTGTCCACCAGCCGCGGGTCGCAGATCACCAGCGCCCCGCGGTCGCTCTCGTCCCGGATCAGGCGCCCCGCGCCCTGCTTGAGCGCGATCACCGCCCGCGGCAACTGGTAATCCATGAAGGCATTGCCGCCCGCGCGGTTGATGCGCTCGATGCACGCGGCGAGCACCGGGTCATCGGGGGGATTGAACGGCAGGCGGTCGATCACCACCACCGAGAGTTGCTCGCCCTTCACGTCCACGCCCTCCCAGAACGATTGCGAGGCGACGAGCACCGCGTGGGGCAAGCGCCGAAAGCGCTCCAGCAGCTCGTTCTTCGATCCCGTCCCCTGCAGCAGGAGCGGCCAATCGAGATTCTCGGCCTTGAGCTTTGCCGTGAGCCGGTCGAAACCGCGATCCATCGCGCGCAGGCTGGTGAACAGGAGGAAGGCGTGCCCCCCGCTCGCGCGCACCACCGGCCATGCCGCATCGATCACCGCTTCGACATAACCTTCCGTATTGGGGTCCGGCAGGCCCTCGGGCACGTAGAGGAGTGCCTGGCGGTCGAAATCGTAGGGGCTCGGCCAGCTGCGCGTCTGTGCCTGGGCGAGGCCCATCTCCTTCTGGAAGTGCGAGAAGTCGCCGTTCACCGAAAGGGTGGCGGAGGTGAAGATCCATGCGCGCCCCGCGCCCTTCATCTGTTCGTGGAAGATGCGCGCGACGTCCAGCGGCGTCACGTAGAGCACGGCAGCCTGCGCGTAGGCCTCGATCCAGCGCACCACGTCACCACCCGTGGCCTCGCCATACGCGTTTTCCTCGCGCGGGCGTGCGTCGGCCTCGCGCCACTCGGTAATGCGCGCCAGGTACTCGCCGGCACGCTCCCGGCAGTTGCGGATCTCCTCGGCGCGCTCCTCTTGCGCCTGCAGCTTCGCCACCAGCGCGGCAAGCTCGAGAGCGAGCGCGTCCAGCGCGTGGTCGAATCCCTTGCGATCGCGGATCGCCGCGAGGGCGGTTCGCCCGGACGCATTGCCCAGCGCAAGGCGCAAATCCCGCGCCGCGCGCTCGACGGTGGCCGCCGCATCGCCCAGCGCCGTGCTCTCGCGCGCGTGTTGCGCCTCCGCCAGCCTCGTGTCGCGCGCGAGCTCCACCAGCTGCGTGGTCGACACCGATTGCCCGAAGAAGAGTCGCGCGAGGTCCGGGAGGTGGTGTGCCTCGTCGAAGATCACGGTATTGGCCGCAGGCAGGAGGTCCGTGGCTCCCTCGTCGCGCAGCGCCACGTCGGCGAAGAAGAGATGGTGGTTCACCACGATGAGGTCGGCTTCGGAGGCGCGCTTGCGCGCCTTCATCACGAAGCACTCCTGGTAGTGCTTGCAGGCCGACCCGAGGCAGTTTTCGCGCGTCGAGGTGGCCTGCGCCCACGCCGGGGACGACTCCGGAACGTCGGCGCACTCGCTCTTGTCTCCGGTCAGGGTTCGCGCGGCGAAGCTCCTGATCTTGTGGATGTGCGCCACCTCCTCGCGGACGGCGAAGGTCCCCTGCTGCGCCGCGCTCTCGAGGTGGTGCAGGCACACGTAGTTGGCGCGCCCCTTGAGGAGCGCCGTGTCCACCGGCAGGCCCAGCGCATTGCGCACGCGCGGCAGGTCGCGGTGGAAGAGCTGGTCCTGCAGGTTCTTGGTGCCGGTCGAGACGATGACGCGGCCGCCGGCGAGCAGCGCGGGCGCGAGATAGGCGAAGGTCTTGCCGGTGCCGGTTCCCGCCTCGGCGATCAGGACCCCGCTCGTCTCGATCGCCTCCAGCACGGCCTGCGCGAATTCCACTTGCTGGGGGCGGTGCCTGAATCCTTCCACCGCATTTGCCAGCACCCCGCCCTCCCCGAAGATGGGGGCGAGATCGACGCTGTTGGCGTTCTTCTTCATTTGGGGGCTAACGGAGGAAGCGCATGAACGAGATACACCGACTTTCAACACCGAGGACACAGAGGATCACAGAGGGGCACAGAGAAAAGCAAACCTATCGAGATGAACCAGAATGCACCGCGGAGACTTCAATCCCCGAACTTCCTCTGTGCTCCTCTGTGATCCTCTGTGATCCTCTGTGTCCTCTGTGTTGACTCCACTCGTGGATGCACCCCGCTGCCGTCAATTGCGGCCGAAGACGATGCGCTCTTCGCGCAGCAAGCGGGAGACCATGACCACGCCGGCGGCGGCGATGGCGAGCGCGACCGCGGACGGGACCAGCCAGTCGAGGGCCGAGAGCCCGTCGCCGCGCACCACCCGGGAGAGCACCACCTGCTGGCCGAGCACCGGCACGAGCAACTGCCAGAACGCGTCCTTCAGTCCGGTGAACATCACCGCGAGTGGCACGAACGACACCACCGTCGCAAGGTAGCTCACGTAGGTCTGCGCCTCGCGATAGGAGCGCCCGTAGGTGCAGATGAGGATCTGGATGGCGGAGGTCATCGCCGCGAACGGAACCACCATCGCGACGAACTGCGCGAACTCGGGTCCGCCGAAGGCCATCATCGCGGCGAGGCGCTGCTGCGCGAAGAACGACGCTGCGATCATGAAGCCGCCGAGGGTCAATACCGCTACCGCGGTCGCGAAGGCCCACGCCGCCAGCCATTTGCCGACCACCAGCTGCCAGATCGGCACCGGGTTGGCGAGCAGCGGCTCGAGGGAGCCGCGCTCGCGCTCGCCGGCGGTCGAATCGATGGCGATCGTCATCCCGCCGAGAAGCGGCGACAGGATCGCGAACATGGTGATCAGGAACAGCAGGAACGCTCCTTTCTGCCGAGGGGTTGCGGTGTTGACGTGCTGCACCTTCACCGGCTCGGTGAGCTCCGGGCTCACGCCGCGCGCGATCATGCGCAACATTCCGGTCTCGCGGTTGAAGGCGCGCAGCAGCCGCTCCGCCTGGCGGATCGCGGGGCCGGCATCGGTGCGTGAGTCGTCGTAATAGATTTCGAGCTTGGCGCCATCGCCCGCGAGGTAGCGCTCGTCGAAGCCCTTCGGCACCACGATTACCGCGTCCAGCCGCCCTTCCTTGATGCGCGCCTCGTAGTCGTCGGGCGCCGTCTCGATCTCAACGTCGCTGCGCCGCAGGAAGTTGACCAGCGCCGCCGCGTGCTCCTGCCCCACCATGCGAACCTTGAGGGTCGAGGCCTTCTCCTCGAGGCCCGAGACGAACTGGGCCACCAGCACCAGCGTGACCGGCCCGGTGAGGATCGAGGCGACCAGCACCATGAGCGCGGTGCGCCGGTCGCGGACCGCATCGCGCAGCTCCTTCAGGAGCACGGTGAGGACCGGCAGTCTCATGCGGCGTCGGCGGCTTTCTCGGTCAGGCGCACGAAGGCATCCTCCAGGTTGTCGCAGCCACTCGCGGCGAGGAGCTCCGGCGCGCGGCCGCTTGCCACGACGCTCCCGCGCGCCACGATCACGATGGTGTCGCACAGGGCGGAGACTTCCTGCATCACGTGGCTGGAGAAGAGCACGCACTTCCCGGCGTCGCGCAGGCGGCGAATCACCTCGCGCAGGTTGCGCGTGGTCATCACGTCCAGCCCATTGGATGGCTCGTCGAGCATCACGTTGGGCGGGTCGTGGACGAGGGCCCGCGCAATCGCCACCTTCATGCGCTCGCCCTGGGAAAAGCCGTCGGTGCGGCGCTCGAGGAGCGCTCCCATGTCGAGGAGCTCGGACAGGCGCCCGATCGAATTCCTCACCTCGACGCCCGTCAACCCGCGCAGTTCGCCGTAGTACGCGATGTTTTCGCGAGCGGTGAGGCGACCGTAGAGGCCGCGTGCGTCCGAGAGCATGCCGATGCGCCCGCGCACGGCGAGCGGGTCGACCGCTGCGTCGAGTCCATCGACCAGCGCCCTGCCCTGCGTGGGGGCGACCAGGGTCGAGATCATGCGCAACGTCGTGGTCTTGCCGGCGCCGTTGGGGCCGAGGAGCCCGGTGATCGCGCCGTCGGGTGCCACGAACGAAACCTGGCGCACTGCCGGATTGCCATTGAAGCTCTTGGCGAGCTCGCGCGCCTCGATCACCCGGTCACCGCGCGGTCCCGAGGGGCATCACGAACATCGGCCGCGGAATTCGCTGCAGGCACTTGCCGTCGATGTCGGCAGCGCTGCCCTTGCGCACGAAGGCTTCGATCAGGCGCGGCGCGCAGCCGTGCAGGCTCACGCCGTGCCCAAGCTGGGGTGCCACGACATGGCGTGAGTTGGGTAGCGTCGCGGCGACCTGCTCGCCGTGGCGCGGCGGCGTGGCGGGGTCGAGGCCCCCGGACAGGATCAGCACCGGCACGCTGGACCTGACCGGGGTGTAGTAGTCGGCGGGCACCGTGCCGCGCGGCCAGATCCGGCAGGCGCGCACGAAATCGTCCACCAGCGCCCGCCCGAAGAACGATTGGCCGAGCAAGTCCAGGTCCTCGCGCGTGATGCGCGGGATGTCCTCCGCGCAGATCACCGACAGGTGCATGCCGATCGACAGGTTCTCGGCAATGTCGTCGGCGAGCTCGAGGTTCTGCGCCAGCAGCGGGTTGAAGTCGCCGCCCGCCGCGGCCGAAATTCCGAAGGGCAGCAGGCTCGCGAGCTAGGCCACGTAGAGCGGCCGGAAGAGGCCCGAAAGAAACACGTTCTCGTTCACCTGGATCGTCGCGCGGTCGCCGGTGCGCGGGTCCTGGATGGTGGCGCGGGCGGGACGGCGCGCGAGCTGGTTGCGCAGCGACACGATCATCACCCGCAGCTCGGGATAGGTTTTCCGGCACGCCGCGTCGAGATCGCAGGCCTCGAGCAGGCGCGCAAGCGCGGCATCGCCGTCGGTCACGAACGACAGCGGCAGCTTCATGGTCGCGGGCGCCACGCCGTCGAGCACCATCGAGCGCACCCGATCGCCATGCCGGCGAAGGTACTCGAGCCCCGCGCGCGTGCCGTAGGAGCCTCCCCACAGGTTGAGCTTCTCGTAGCCGAGCGCCGCACGAACCTCTTCGAGGTCCTCCATCGCGACCCACGTCACATATTGGCGCGGGTCGGCGTCGAGTTGCGCCAGGCACTTGGCCACCAGGCGTTCGGGCAATGCGTCCTCGAAGAGCGTCTGCATCGGCTGCGAATCGTCCTGGCAGTCGAGCGGGCTGGAGCCTCCGGTGCCACGCTGATCGAGGAACACGATGTCGCGCGAATCGTTCAAGCGGGTGAAGAGCGGCATCACCTGGGGCGCCAGGGAGATCGCCCCCTGCCCCGGCCCGCCGGCGAGGATCAAGATCGGGTCGGGCTCGCGCGCGCGAAGCTTCGCCGGAACGATCGCCACGCGCAACGTGATGCGACGACCCTGCTTTGCCTCGCGGTCTTCCCAGACCTCGAAGGTGCCGCAGCGCGCCGCCGAGTCGATGCCCGGGAGCCGGCAAGCGGCGAGCGCCAGGGCGGGCCGGGGGGCTTCGGAACCGGAGGTGCATGCCACGCCGATGGCGGCGAGCAGGAGGACGAGGAAGCGCAGGGTCATCGACCGGGGCGGTGGGTGCGCCGAAGTATAACGGTTCGGCGCTACCATTCGCGCGTGGATGCACCCTCTTTTCCCAAGCGCGATCCCGCCCTGGCGGAATTCTGGGACCTGCGCTACGCCGCCGGCTTCCTGCCGTGGGACGCGGGCCGCGTTCCCGCGCAGTTGCGCGACTTCGTCGCAGCCGCGAACTGCACCGGGTCGGCGCTGGTACCGGGCTGCGGGAGCGCCTGGGACGTGCGGTTTTTCGCCGAGCGCGGCTGGAGCGTGCTCGGAATCGATTTCAGCCACGAGGCGGTCGCCGCGGCCCGCGCTATCGTGGGTGAGCACGTGAACCGGGTGCGGTACGCCGACTTCTTCGCGCCGATCGCGGAGGCGCCCTTCGAGGTGGTCTATGAACGCGCGTTCCTGTGCGCGCTGCCGCGGCACCGCTGGCAAGACTGGGGGGCGCGGGTGGCCTCGCTGGTGGCGCCGGGTGGGATGCTCGCCGGGTTCTTCTTCTTCGATGCCGGGGAGCGGGGCCCACCCTATCCGCTCAACGCCCCCGCTGAGCTGTCCGAGTTGCTCGAGCCCGCCTTCGAGCGCATCGAGGATGCAGCGGTGCCCGATTCGATCGAGGTGTTCAAGGGCAAGGAGCGTTGGCAGGTCTGGCGCCGCCGGCTTTCCATTTAGAACAAGAGCGACTGCGGATACGCGTTGCCGTACTGCTGGTCGACGTAGAACGAGCTGCCCGGCTGCCGCATGGCGTGCTGCGCCGCCTGCTTGGCGGCGGAAACGACCTCGTGGCGTGACTCGAAGACGCCCGGGAGGACTGGCAGGATCCCGATTGCGAGCCGGGGAAGCGGCCGCACCTTCTCCAGGCCGTCACGGCCGGCTGCGGTGAAATAGCCGCGCTCCAGCACGTCATCGGGCACGTGCGCCCCCATCACCTCGGGAAAATGCGCCAGTGCCCGCTGCGCGCGCGACAGCCAATCCTCGCTTTGCAGGAGGACCACGAAGCGGCTTCCGGCCACGTGCCCGACAAAGTCCACGCCGGGCTGGCACACATCCTCGAGCAAGCGCGCCGCCGAATGAATCAGTGCATCACCCTTTTCGTAGCCGGCGCAGTCGTTCAGCCCGCGCAACTGGTCGACCTCCGCGAACCACGCGGCGAAGCTCAGGTCCGCGGCGAGCAGGCGTTCCAAGTGTTCGTTGATCGGTACCTGGCCAGGGAGCAGCGTGAGGGGATTGGTGTAGCGCCCCGCGAGAATGCGCGAGCTCTGCAGGGCGCGCATCACATCGGCGCTGGTGCCCATGCCGAGATAACGTCCCTGGGAGACGATCACGAAGCCGTCGGCGAGCCGGCGCGAGTCGGATTCCACCAACAGCGCGGTGAGCGCCCCCAGGTCGAGCTTGGCTTCCACCCGAATCGGCGCCTCGTCGGCGATCTCGATGCAGGCGCGCGCCGTGAGGCGCGCGGCCTCGGGGCTCGCGGCCACCAGCTCGAGCTGGGTGCGCGAGGCCACACCAACGATCGCATCGCCCGCCACGATCGGGATCGCGGTGAGCGCCGGCATCGCGGCGAAGCGCTCGAGCACCGCGGCGATCGTGTCCGCCGGGGCCGCCGGCGGCACCGCGCGCACGAAATCGTGGGCGGTCGGTTCAGTGCCGGCGCGCAGCCTTGGCGCCGCCACTACCGGCACGCGAGCGTCGGCGAAGGCCAGCGCGGCCTCCCCCGTGAGGCGCGTATTCGGCCGTTCGGCGGGGCGCCCGATGAACCAGCCCTGGCCGCATGCGATGCCGATGTCCTTGGCAACGCGGAAATCATCCGCGCATTCGATGCCCTCGGCGATCACCTGGGACGCGCTGCTCTCGGCGATGTGCTGGATCGCGCGCAGGAACTGCAATTTGACGGTATCCCCCGCGATCCCCGACACGAAATGCTTGTCCGCCTTGACGAATTCGGGCTTGAGCTCGGACCACAGCCTCAAGCTCGCGAACCCCTCGCCGAGGTCGTCGATCGCAACCCGGAAGCCCATCGCGCGATACAGCATCAGCGACTCATGCACGAAGCGGAAGTCGACGGTGGGATAGTCCTCGGTCAGCTCGATCACCACGCGTGCGGGCTCGAGCCCCAGCTCGCGCAGGAACCGCCCGGCGCGTTCCTGCTCGAAACCGCGCTGGATGATGAGCTGCGGGGAGATGTTGAGGAAGAGGCTGCCGTCGAGCCCTGCGCGCGAGAACGCCCGCAGGATCTCCTGCACGCAGACGATGTTCAGCTCGAGGGCAAGCCCGGCTTCGCTCGCCGCGGTGAAAAGCTCGTAGGGGGTGTGAAGCAACGAGCCCTCGGGCCCGCGCACCAGCGCCTCGTAACCGATGATGCGGCCTTCGCGGAACGAGAAGATCGGCTGGAAGACGCTGCTGAGCGAGCGGTCCTCGAGGACGCGGCGCAGTTGCTCGGCGGACTCCTTGCGAAGCTGGGTGACGTGCTCTTTCACGCGACTGCGTGCTGGCGGAACCACTCCAGCATGCGCTTCCAGCCGTCTTCGGCGGCTTCCTTGCGGTAGCTCGGCCGGTAATCCGCGTGGAATGCGTGCGGGGTGTCGGGGTAGAGATGGATACGCGAGGGCTTGTTCGCGGCCTGGAGAGCCACTTGCATCTTCTCGACGGTGTCGTTGGGAATGCCCGCGTCGGCACCAGCGTAGAGGCCGAGGACCGGCGCCTTGAGATCGGGCACCAGGTCGATGGGATGTTTGGGCGTGAGAGGCGTCGCGGGACGCACCAGCGGGCCATACCACGCCACCCCCGCTTTAACCCTTGGGTTATGGGCCGAATAAAGCCAGGTGATGCGCCCGCCCCAGCAAAATCCGGTCACCCCGAGCTTGTCGGGGTTGCCGCCGTTCTTCGCAGCCCACTGCGCGGCCGCGTCGAGATCGGACATGACCTGCGCGTCCGGCACTTTCGCCACGATGGCGCGGATGGCATCCATCTCGGCCTTGGTCACATCGCCTTGCCGTCCGAAGAGGTCGGGCGCAATCGCCAGGTATCCCAGCTTCGCGAGCCGCCGGCACACGTCCTTGAAGTACTCGTGCACGCTCCAGATCTCATGGACCAGGATCACGGTCGCGAGATTCTTGCCGCCGTAGGGCATCGCACGGTAGGCCGCGATGGTGCCGTCGCCCACCGGAATCCGCACTTCCCCCGCCTCGAGCCCCTGGGCGTCGGTCTGGACCACGGTCTGCGCCTGGATCGGCTGCACCGCCGCCGCGAAACCCGTCGCCAGGGAGGTCATCACGAGTCCCTGCGGGAGAATCCCCCGGCTTGCCGATCGTCGTCTCTGCGCATGTATTCCTCCATCGAATTATCGAGCGTCAGACCAATTATAGAGGCGCGAAATCCCCAAACGAAAAAGGCGCCTTTCAGCGCCTTTCCGCATTGATATGCAATCGATCCTACTCGCCGTAGAGCTTCTGCTTGAGCTCGCGGCGTTCCTGGGCCTCGATGGTGAGCGTGGCCGTCGGGCGGGCGAGCAGGCGCTGGATGCCGATCGGCTCCCCGGTCTCCTCGCAGTAACCGTAGCTGGCGTCGTCGATGCGGGCGAGCGCCTGGTCGATCTTCTTCAGCAGCTTGCGCTCGCGGTCGCGGGTACGAAGCTCGAGCGCATGCTCCTCTTCGAGCGTTGCACGGTCGGCAGGGTCGGGGGCGAACGAGAGTTCGCGCAGATGCTCGGTCGTTGCACCGGCGTTGTCGCGCATCTCCTTCTGGAGCTCGAGGAGGCGCTCGCGGAAGAACTTGAGCTGTGCCGCGTTCATATACTCCGACTTCGGCATCTTGCCGATTTCCGCCTCGGTCAGAACCTTGGGTTTACTGGCCATTGATCCTCGCTACTGGGTGGCATTGGGACGGCGCGGCGGGGGTAGTCCCGGGCGGCCCTCGAAAGCCGGTAAGTATAGCCCACGCACGGGGCATATCAAACATCGACAATGAGCCGGACAGTTCATTCCCCAGGAAATCCGGTCCAATTCGGCATCCGCTTGAATTCACAAAGGTTTTATACTGTGTTTCGATGCTGAGAACCCCCGCCTGGGTCCTGGCCTGCCTGGCACTGGCCCTCCCCCTCCTGATCCCGGTCGTCGTCGTGGCCGGCAGCGTTTTCGCGCCGGCGGGCGAGGCGTGGGCTCACCTGGCTTCCACTGTCCTCCCACGCTATATCTCTACCACCTTGATCCTCATGGCCGCCGTGCTCGCGGGCGTGTGCTTCGTGGGTGTCGGGACCGCGTGGTGTGTGACCGCATTCGACTTCCCGGGCCGGCGCGTCCTCGAATGGGCGCTGTTGCTGCCGCTCGCAGTCCCCGCCTACGTGATCGCCTACGCGTATACCGACTGGCTACAGTTCAGCGGGCCAGTGCAAACGTGGCTTCGCGCGACGGCCGGGTGGGAGCGCGGCGATTACTGGTTTCCCGAGATCCGCTCCGTGGGCGGCGCGGCCGCGATGTTCGTGTTCGTCCTTTACCCGTACGTCTACCTGCTCACCCGGGTGGCCTTCATCGAGCAGTCGCCCAGCCTCGCCGAGGCCGGCCGCACGCTCGGGCTTTCCGGGCGCGCGACCTTCTTTCGGTTGAGCCTGCCGATGGCGCGCCCCGCGATCGCCGCCGGCGCGGCGCTCGCACTGATGGAAACGCTCTCGGACTTCGGCACCGTGTCGTACTTCGGCGTGCAGACGTTCACGACCGGGATATTCCGTGCCTGGCTGTCGATGGGCGAGCCCGACTCGGCGGCGAAGCTGTCGATGATCCTGCTCGCCTTCGTGGGCGCAGTGATCGCGCTGGAGCGATTCGCGCGCCGGCGCGCGCGCTTCGACGACCCGCATCGCAAGGCGCGCCGCAGCCCGCGCGTGCTGCGTGGCGCGGCCGCGGCCGCGGCTTTCGGCGCGTGCACCGCTCCGCTCGTCGCAGGGTTCGTGGTGCCGTTGATCCTGCTCGCCGGGATGAGCCTCGGCTCGGGCGATGCGCAGTTCGGGCCGCGCTTCGCGCGCATGGCCGCCAACAGCGCGACGCTCGCCGCGATCACGGCCGTGCTGGCGGTCGCGCTCGCGCTCCTGCTCGCCTACGCCGCGCGGATATCGCGCAGCCCGCTGGCCGCGGGCGTGAACCGGATGGCCGCGCTCGGTTACGCCGTGCCCGGCGCCGTGATCGCGATCGGGGTCCTGATACCGGTCACGCGCATCGATCACGCCCTCGCCGACGCCGGCTTCGCCTCCCGTGTGGTGCTGACCGGAAGCCTCGCGGTGCTGGTCTATGCCTATCTCATCCGGTTCCTGGGCGTGGCGCTGCAGACTGTCGAGGCGGGGCTCGCGCGCGTGACGCCCCACATGGAGGATGCCGCGCGCTCCCTCGGCATGGGAGCGGGGGCGACCCTCACTCGCGTCCACGCCCCGATGCTGCGCTCGAGCCTGGTGACCGCGGCGCTGCTGGTATTCGTCGACGTGATGAAGGAGCTGCCCGCGACCTTCGTGATGCGCCCGTTCAACTTCGACACGCTCGCGGTGCAGGCGTACAACCTGGCGGCCGACGAGCGGCTGGCGGAGGCGTCGACCGCTTCGCTTGCGATCGTTGCCGTGGGGCTGCTTCCTGTGATCCTCGCCTCGCGCCGGCTGGTGCGCCCTGCGGCGACGAAGCGCGCTGCCGCGGGGGCGGCAGCGCTGTCGCGCGCCTAGCGAGCCTGAACGAATGCGCGAGCGGTCGCGATCCGCATCTCAGTTGCCCCGGGCGCGGCCGGTGTTGGCGGCCCCCGCGCTGCGCTGGCGCTCGATTTCTTCCGGCGAGACGACGATCACGCCCTCGCGGGTGCGAGCCGGGATGTTGCTGCCGGTGCGGTACTCCTTGTCGCCGGTCGCGTCGGTCGTCGATGCCGGATCGGTCGCGCAAGCGCCAAGGATTGCGCACGCGCCCACGCAGAGCAGAAGCTTCATCATTTCGCGGCCTTTCGAGTTGGGAGCCGCAAGAATGATACTTCAGCCGTGGATCATTTCCATCCGGCGCGATCGTAGATCTGCTGCGCCGCTGCCTGATTTCGCCCCAGAAGCGACACATTGAGGCTGTCTTTCTTGAAATCGCCGAGCGCTGCGAGCTCGCGGTTCTCCACGACCTTGCCCACCACCGAGTATTCGTTGTTGCCGTTGGCAAAATATCCCTGGGCCTCCCGGCTTGCAAGGTATTCGAGGAATTTCACCGCCGCGTCACGATGTGGCGCATTCCTCGCAATGCCGGCACCGGATATGTTCACGTGCGTACCGCGACTGCCCTGGTTGGGAAATATCACGCCGATCTTGCCGGCGGCCGCGCGCTCTCCGGCCTTGGCCGACTTGACCAGGCGCACGAAGTAATAGGTGTTGGCGAGGGCCACGTCGCACTCCCCCGCGGCAAGTGCCGTGAGCTGGTCGGTATCGCCGCCCTTGGGATCGCGCGCCAGGTTCGCCACCACACCCCGCGCCCACTGCTCCGCGCGCTCCGGACCCAAGGCGGCGATCATCGAGCTCATGAGGGACAGGTTGTAGACGTTGGAGCTCGAGCGTACGCACACCTTGCCCCTGAGCCTGGGGTCGGCCAGGTCTTCGTAGTCGCGCAGGGTCGCCGGATCGATGCGGCCCTTTGCATAGAAGATCGGGCGCGCGCGCAGGGAAAATCCATACCAGAGACCGTCGGGATGGCGCAGCTCGCGCGGGACCTGTTGGTCGAGGAGCTTCGACTTCACTGGCTGCAGGAGGCCCGCCTGCTCGGCGCGCCACAGGCGGCCCGCGTCCACGGTCATCAGCACATCGGCGGGGCTGCGCGCGCCCTCCTGCTTCATTCGCTCGACGATCGCGTCGTCTCCCGCCTCGATGCGGTTCACCGTGTACCCCGTGAGCCGGGTGAAGTTTGCATACAAGGCTTCGTCGGTCTGGTAGTGCCGCGACGTGTACAGGTTAAGCACCTTTTCCTGGGCCAGGCCGAAGGTAGATGTTGCCGCGAACAACAGCGCTGTAATGCTTAAATGATTGAATTTCATTGCGTTTCTCTGAACTGACCATTGCGATAGACCAGCCGTAAGGATAATAAGAATAATTCTCATTTGTCAACGGGCTATACTCGCCCCCAATGGCAGCTGCCCTCGAGATCGATGCGATCGACTCCGCCTATCCGGGCCACGGACCGGTGGCCCGGGGCTTGAGCCTCACGCTTCAGGACGGGGAGATCGGCTGCCTCCTCGGACCGAGCGGCTGCGGCAAGACGACGGTATTGCGATGCATCGCCGGGCTCGAGCCGGTGCGAGGCGGAGAAATCCGCCTGCACGGGCAGGTCGTCAGCCGCCACGGCATGACCGCACCGCCGGAGGTGCGGCGCGTGGGGTTCGTCTTCCAGGATTACGCGCTTTTCCCGCACCTCGACGTCGCCGCCAACGTGGGCTTTGGACTGAAGGGCCTTGCCGCGGCCGAGAAGCAAGTCCGCGTCCGCGAATTGCTCGAAGGGGTCGGAATGCCCGCGGCCGGCGGAAAGTATCCGCACGAGCTCTCGGGCGGGCAGATGCAGCGGGTGGCACTCGCGCGCGCCCTCGCGCCGCGACCGCAGCTGCTGCTGCTGGACGAGCCGTTCTCCAACCTCGACGTGGAACTGCGCGAGCGCCTCTCGATCGAGGTGCGCGCGATCCTCAAGTCCCTCGGCACCACCGCCCTCCTCGTAACCCACGACCAGCGGGAGGCCTTCGTGATGGCCGATTACGTGGGCGTCATGAACGAGGGCGTCATCGCACAGTGGGACACGCCCTACTCGCTCTACCACCGCCCGGCAACGCGTTTCGTCGCCGACTTCGTGGGCGAAGGTGTGCTGATCGATGCGCTTGCGGCGAGCGGCGATGGCCTGGAGACGGTGCTGGGCCCGCTCGGCCACTGCCCGGGCTGCGGCATCGAGCCGGGGCAACACGTGTCGCTGCTGCTGCGTCCCGACGACGTGTTGCACGACGACGACAGCCCGCTCAAGGCCGAGGTGGTGTAGAAGGCGTTTCGCGGCGCGGAGTTCCTCTACACGCTACGCCTGGCTGACGGCCACGAGGTCCTGTCGCTGGTGCCCTCGCACCACAACCATGCGATCGGCGAAAGCATCGGCATCAAGCTCGACGTCGATCACGTGATCGCTTTCCCGCGATAGCTAGCTGTACTTCCGCAGGTCCTCGATCACCTTTCCATCGTTCGCGAGCGAGCCGGCCGCCGCCGGACGCACCTCCCCGCGAACCTTCATGATCTCTTTCATCGTGGCCTCGATCGGCGCCACGTCGTTGGGGGCACCTTCCACGTGCAGCGTCATGCGGTCCTCCCCGGCTTCGTTTTCGACCACCAGGCGTGCGCGGCCGAGTCCGTGGCGGCGCAGCACCTCGGCCACCTGGTGTGGATGGACGAAGAGCCCGCGCACCTTGGTCGTCTGGTCGGCGCGCCCCATCCAGCCCTTGATGCGCACGTTGGTGCGCCCGCACGGACTGCGCCCAGCAAGCGTGGCCGATAAATCCCCGGTTGCAAACCGAACCAGCGGGTAGTCCGCGTTGAAGGTCGTGACTACGACCTCGCCCACTTCTCCCTCCGCGACCGGATCGCCTGTGCCCGGGCGCACGATTTCGAGAATCAAGTTCTCGCTCACGACGAGGCCCTCGCGCGCGGCGGTCTCGTAGGCGATGAGCCCGAGGTCCGCGGTGCCGTAGGCCTGGTAGCAGTCGACGCCGCGCCCGCGCAGGAACTCGCGCACTGGGGGCAGGAATGCTTCTCCCGAGACCAGGGCGCGTTTTATGGAATGCGACGCGGCGCCAACCTCGTCGCATTTCTCGAAGATGATCTTGAGGAACGAAGGCGTTCCCACGTAGCCCGACGGCTCCAGGTCCGCGATGGCGCGTGCCTGCATCTCGGTCTGCCCGACGCCGCCCGGAATGACCGCGCATTCGAGGTGGTGCAAGCCGGTCTCGAACATGCTGCCCGCGGGCGTGAGGTGATAGGAGAAGCAGTTGAGCACCACGTCACCGGGGCGGAAGCCCGCCGCGAACAGGGTGCGCGCGGAATGCCAGAAATCGGGCCGGCGTCCCTCGGGATCGTAGATCGGTCCGGGCGACATGAAGATGCGCGCCAGGCCCGAAGTGGCGGTGGCATTCAGCCCGCCGAAGGGGAGGAGGCGCTTCTGCAGCTCGGTCAGGTCGGACTTGCGCGTGACGGGTAGCGCGGCCAGGGCACTGCGCGTATTGACTCCGGCGCAATCGGCATTCTGCAGCACACGCTGGTAGTGCACGCTGCGTTCGCGGGCGAAGGCGAGTTGCTTCGGCAGGCGCTCGAGCAGGTTGCGCTCGCGCTCTGCGGGATCGCGGGTTTCGAGCGCGTCGAAATGGCCGGACATCACCTCATGCCAGCCAGCGCTTGCGCCGGCGATAGTGCTTGGTGCCGCGGAAGCTCTTGCGCCCGGCGGTGGAGATGCCGAGGTAGAACTCCTTCACGTCCTCGTTCTCCGACAGGTGCGCAGCGGCGCCCTCCATCACCACGCGGCCGTTCTCCAGGATGTAGCCGAAGTCGGCGAAGCGCAGCGCCACCATGGTGTTCTGCTCGGCCAGCAGGAAGCTCACGTGCTCCTGGGTGTTGAGGCTCTTCACGATTTCGAAGATCTCCTCGACGATCTGGGGTGCGAGCCCCATCGACGGCTCGTCGAGCAGGATCATTTGCAGCTGCGCCATCAACGCGCGGCCGATCGCGGTCATCTGCTGTTCCCCGCCCGAGGTGTAACCCGACTGGGAATGGCGGCGGTCCTTGAGTCGCGGGAAATAGCCATAGACCTTCTCCAGGTCGGCGTCCAGGTTCGCGCCGCCGCGCGTGTAGGCGCCGGTGAGCAGGTTTTCCTCGACCGTCAGGTGCTGGAAGCAGTGCCGGCCCTCCATCACCTGGCAGATGCCGCGCTTCACAAGCTCGGAGGGATTGAGCTTGTCGATGCGCTGGCCGCGGAATTCGATGTGGCCCTTGGTCACGTCGCCGCGCTCGGCGTGCAGCAGGTTGGAGATCGCCTTGAGCGTGGTGGTCTTGCCGGCGCCGTTGGCGCCTAGCAGCGCCACGATCTGGCCTTCCCGCACCTGCAGCGACACGCCCTTCAGCACCAGGATCACGTGGTCGTAGATGACCTCGACGTTGCTGACCGAGAGGTAGGCGGCGGAGGCGGACATAGAGAAAAGGGGCGAGGCTCGCGCCTCACCCCTAGTTGCCGTTGCGCAAAATCAGGACTCTTTGGAGCAGTCGCGCAGGGTGATGCCTTTCTCCTTCGCGTACTGCGCGGCGGAGGCCTCGATCATCGGCCGCACCAGCTTCTGGTCGGACGAAATCCAGTCGGTGATCACCTTCCACTGCTTGCCATCCCATTGCTGGAACTTCACCGCACCGCCGCCTTCGTGGTCCATGCACGAGACTTTGAGGGGCTGCATGAACTCGCTCGCGCCGAGCTTCTTCAGGTACGCATTGTCAATGTTCAGATTCTCCAAGCCCCAACGCACCTGCTCGCCGGTCATCGGCTTGCCCTTGCCGAAGCGCTCCTGCGCCTTGCGCACGGCTTCCGAGGTGATGATCGAAAACACCACGCCGCGGTTGTAATAGGCCGAACCGATGCGCGACTTGTCATCCATCTCGCCTTTGCCCTTGCCATAGACGTGCTTCATGATGTCCCGGATCACGGGGTAGTTGGTGCCGGAGACGTTGAACGCCGCCGCAATGTAGCCCTTGGCCGCGTCGCCGGCGGGAACGGTGTCCTCTTCAGCGCCCGCCCACCACACACCGACCATCTTGTCGCGCGGATAGCCGGCGCGCTGCGCCGCCTTGATCGCCGTCGGGTTCATCACACCCCAGCCGCGCAGGATCACCCAGTCCGGCTGGATCTGCCGGATCTGCAGCCATTGCGCCTGCTGCTCGTTGCCTGGGTGCGGCACCGCGATGTGCGTCACCTGGAAGCCGTAGATCTTGGCCTGGGCGTCAAGCACCGGGATGGTTTCCTTGCCGTAGGCCGAGTCGTGATACAGGTTCACGATCTTCAAGCCCTTGAGCTTGTCCATGCCGCCCGCCTTCATCCCCATGAACTTGATCTTGGCGGTGTTCTGCGACCAGTAGGTGGTGATGAGCGGGAACACATACGGGAACACGCGCCCATCCGCCGCGTCGGTGCGGCCGTAGCCCACCGAGACGATTGGAATCCTGTCTGCGGTGCCTTTCTCGATCAGCGAGTAAGTGATGCCGGTCGACAGCGGGTGGATCAGCGTGGCGCCGGTCGGACCCTTTTTCTTCGTGCGCTCGTAGCACTCTACGCCGCGCGCGTTGTTGTATTCCGTCTCGCACTTCTCCCAAGTGAACTTGACGCCGTTGACACCCCCGTCGCGCTCGTTGAGCATCGCCAGGTAGTCGATCGCACCACCGGCGATGCCCGAGCCGCTTGCAGCGTACGGCCCGACCCAGTAGTAGCTCATCGGGACGAACTGTTCCTTGGCTTGCGCCAAAGCACCGGCGGAGAAACTGGTCGACGCAATGAGCGCCAAAGCGAGAATGGTGCGTGTCATTAGCTTGACTCCTCAGGTCCGGCCCTTTGCGGGGCCTGTTTCATATAGTGGAACAGGCAGTATAGCCAATCTAATCCGAGTGTCTAGTGCGGGAACGGCCACAAGCGCAGCTTTTCCTTCACGATCTGCCACAGCCGCGCCAGGCCGTGGGGCTCGACGATGAGGAAGAAAATGATCAGCCCGCCGAAAATGATCAGTTCGAGGTTGGACACCACCGCGTGTGAAATCTCCATGCCCGTGGCATGCGAAATCCCTCCGAACAGCACGCTGAGGAAGATCGGCAGCAGCGTGATGAACGCAGCCCCCAGAAAAGAACCGAGGATCGAACCCACCCCGCCGATGATGACCATGAACAGGATGCGGAACGAAAGATCGAGCGTGAACGCCTCGGGCTCCACAGTGCCAAGATAGGTGTAGGCGTACAGGGCACCCGCCACGCCGCAGTAGAACGAACTG
>JANNKG010000567.1:0-10193 GCA_031396185.1 Burkholderiales bacterium
AGTGCCGCTTCGGATTCGGCCATCGTGCTATTCTACGAGCGATTCAAACGAGCGTTTGATTTCGTTTATTTAGCGGAAATTAATCGTTAATTACCAGATCTTTACAGCGGGATGTTAACGTTGAATCTGACGGATGTAATGGGCGCTGCCGTGCCGCTCGCCGCGGCCTTCGAGCGGCAAAGGGCGCGGCGCGATGCCGCCCCGGGCACGGCCCGCGAGCGCCGCGAGGCGCTCACCCAGATCGAGGCGCTGCTGCGCGAAAACGCATCGGCAATCAGCGCGGCCATCGATCGCGACTTCTCCGGCCGCAGCGTTGCCGAGACCCAGCTGCTCGAGCTTTTTCCGGCGCTCGGCGCCATCGCCCACGCCCGCCGCAACCTTTCGGCATGGATGCGACCGCGCCGAAGCGCGACCGGCCTGTGGTTCCTTCCCGGCCGGTCCCGCGTGGTGGTCCAGCCGCTCGGGGTGGTTGGAATTGTGGTGCCCTGGAATTACCCGCTGTATCTCGCCATCGGCCCGCTGGTGGCCGCCCTGTCCGCTGGCAATCGCGTGATGATCAAGATGTCCGAATCGGCGCCGCTGACCGGAGAGCTCCTCGCGCGGCTCGTGGCCGAGCGCTTCGATGCCGCGACGCTGACCGTGGTCAACGGCGGGCCCGACGTGGCACGTGCTTTCGTCGCGCTGCCATTCGACCACCTGCTCTTCACCGGTTCGACCGAGGTGGGACGCCAGGTGATGCGCTCCGCGGCGGCAAACCTTACGCCGGTCACGCTCGAACTGGGCGGCAAGTCGCCCGCCATTGTCGGCCGCGACTTCCCCATCGAGCTCGCAGCCAGCCGTATCGTCTTCGGCAAATGCCTGAACGCTGGACAGACCTGCATCGCCCCAGACTACGCCCTGGTTCCGGCGGAGCGCGTGGACGCGTTCGTGCAAGCGGCGATCGCCGCGATCGCGCGCCTCTATCCCCGGCTGCGCGACAATCCCGACTACACCGCGATCATCGACGCGCGCCATCGCGAGCGGCTTGCCGCAACCCTCGACGAGGCGAAATCACGGGGCGCGCGCGTGTTCGAGGCCAACCCCGCGAACGAGGACTTCGCGGGCTCGCCCAAGATGGCGCCGGCCTTGGTCCTCGATGCACCCCCGGACTCGCGATTGATGCGTGACGAGATCTTCGGCCCGCTGCTTCCGGTCGTACCCTATACCTCGCTCGATGACGCGATCGAGTACGTGAATGCGCGCCCCCGGCCCCTCGCACTCTATGTGTTCGACCACGACCGCGCGGCGATCGACCGCGTGCTCGAACGCACGGTCTCCGGCGGCGTGACGGTGAACGAGACGATCCTGCATGTCGCCCAGGAGGACCTGCCCTTCGGTGGAGTCGGCCCCTCGGGCATGGGCGAATACCATGGCCGCGCGGGTTTCGAGACGTTCTCGAAGCGCAAGGCGGTCTTCTACCAGTCTCGCCTGAACGGCCTGGGATTGCTTCGCCCGCCTTACGGAAAGCGCTTCGCCGCTCTGGTGAAGCTGCTGCTGCGCTGAGTTGCCGACCCGGCGCCAGTTCATCAAGGTGGGCCTTGCCGGGGCCGCCGTTCTCGCCGCGGTGCGTTGGCTGGAGAGCCCGCAGGGGGCAGGCGCGAGCGACTATCGCTTCCTTGACGCCCCAGGTGCTGCGATGGTGGCGGCGTTCGTACCGGTGGTGCTGGCCGGTTCGATTCCCTTGGAGGCGCAGGCGCGGGCGCGCGCCGTTCGAGAGGTGGTCGAAGCCTTCGATCGCGCCGTTGCAGGCCTGAGCACGGCGGTCCAGAAGGAGGTCGACCAGCTTTTCAGCGTGCTTCGCTTCGCCCCTGCGCGGTTCGCGTTCACCGGCCTGTGGGCGCCGATCGAAGAGTCTTCGCCGGACGAGATCGCGGCGTTTCTCACGCGCTGGCGCCGCGGCCGCTTCGACATCCAGCGGGCCGGATACCAGGCGCTCACCCAGTTGATCCAGGCCTCGTGGTACGACAATCCGCTCTCGTGGGCGGCCATCGCCTATCCCGGACCGCCGAGCCTGAAATGAGCGGTCGCATCCGTGGCTAGCGATCCGATCAGCGAAGGGCTCGCCCGCGGCTGGAAGGTGATCGACGCCGCCACCCTCACCCGCGACCGGGAGATTGAATGCGACGTCGTCGTGATCGGCAGCGGCGCGGGCGGCGGCGTGACCGCCGAGATCCTCGCGCAGGCCGGTTTCGAGGTGGCGATCGTCGAGGAGGGGCCGCTGGTCGGATCCTCGGAGTTCCGCATGCGCGAGCGTGAGGCGTATCCGCGCCTCTACCAGGAATCGGCGGGACGCCAGACGCTCGACAAGGGCATCACCCTCCTGCAGGGCCGCTGCGTCGGCGGCGGCACCACGGTGAACTGGACCTCCAGCTTCCGCACTCCGCCGCGCACCCTCGCGCACTGGGCAGGAACCTACGGCCTGGCGACAATGACCGAAGGCGCGCTCGCGCCGTGGTTCGTGCGCATGGAAGATCGCCTCGCCATCACCGCATGGAACGTCCCGCCCAACGAGAACAACGACATCCTGCGCCGCGGCTGCCAGAAGCTGGGGCTCGCGTCGGGGGCGATACGGCGCAACGTCAAGGGTTGCGCAGACCTCGGCTACTGCGGCATGGGATGCCCGCTGAACGCGAAGCAGTCGATGCTGGTCACCACGATTCCCGCCGCGCTCGATCGCGGCGCCACGCTCGTGCACCGCGCGCGCGCCACGCGCCTGGTGGCCGAAGGCGATCGGATCGTCGCCTGCGAGGCGCACGGCGTGGAGCGCAATGGAGCGCCGCTGCTTGGCCATCGGATTCGCCTGCGCGCACGGCACTTCGTGCTTGCCGCCGGTGCCATCGGCAGCCCCGGGATCCTGCTCGCAAGTGCCATCGCCGATCCCCATGGCAACACCGGCAAGCGCACCTTCCTGCATCCCACCGCTGTCTCCGGGGCGGTCTTCCCGCAAAAGGTGGAGGGCTACTACGGGGCGCCGCAGACGATCTATTCCGACCATTTCCTCGACTCGCTCGCGCTCGACGGGCCCGCGGGTTTCAAGCTCGAGGCGCCGCCCGTCCACCCGATCCTCGCCGGCATCACGCTGCCGGGGTTCGGGGCCGAGCACGCGCGGTGGATGACGAAGTTTCCGCAGCTGCAAGTCCTGATCGCGCTCCTGCGCGACGGCTTCCACCCGGAGTCTCCCGGCGGCCAGGTGGCGCTGCGCTCCGGTTGGCCGGTGCTCGACTATCCCGTGTCCGAATACCTCTGGGGGGGCGTGCGTCGCGCCTATTCCGCAATGGCCGAGATCCAGTTCGCCGCCGGCGCGACCACGGTCATGCCGTTGCACGAGGCTGCGACGCCGGCTTCGAGCTGGCGCGAAGCGCGCGCAATCATCGAGGGGCTGCCGCTACGAACACTGGCGGCCCGATTGGTCAGCGCGCACGTGATGGGTGGGTGCGCCATGGGGCACGATCCGCGCACCTCGGTTGTCACCGAAGCCGGTCGCCACCATCACCTGGCAAACCTCTCGATCCACGATGGCTCGGTCTTCCCCACCAGCCTTGGGGCGAATCCGCAGCTCACCATATATGCCCTGTCCGCGCGCATGGCGACCCGCCTTGCGCATGGGCTAAAGGGTTGAACTAGAGGAAAATTCCCGCCCTCATCGGTATAATGCCGGTTCTGCCACAAGCAGCGGGAAGGAACATGCCATGAGCGACAAGATCGCTCTCGAAAAGCGCTACGGCGCCACCAATTACGCGCCCCTGCCGGTCGTGCTGTCGCGAGGCGAAGGCGTCTGGCTGTGGGACGACGAGGGCCGCCGCTACCTCGACATGCTGTCGGCCTATTCCGCCGTGAGCTTCGGCTACGGCCACCCCAAGCTGCTCGCGACCTTTACCGAGCAGGCCGCGCGCCTGGCGGTGACCTCGCGCGCTTTCTACAGCGACACCCTGCCCCCATTCCTCGCCAAGCTCTGCGAGATCACCGGCATGGATCGCGCGCTGCCGATGAGCACCGGCGCCGAGGGCGTCGAGACCGCCATCAAGTGCGCGCGCAAATGGGCCTACGTGGTCAAGAAGGTCCCCGACGGCCTGGCGGAGATCATCGTCTGCGACGGCAATTTCCACGGCCGCACCTCGACCATCGTCGGCTTTTCTTCGGAATCCCAATACCGCGAGGGCTTCGGCCCCTACTCGGGGGGCTTCGTTCACGTGCCGTTTGGCGATACCGCTGCGCTGGAAGCGGCCATCGGCCCGAACACGGCGGCATTCCTGGTGGAGCCGGTGCAGGGCGAGGCCGGGATCATCGTGCCGCCCGAAGGCTACCTCACCGAGGTGGCCAGGATCTGCAAGGCGAACAACGTGCTGCTGATCGTCGATGAGGTGCAGACCGGCCTCGGACGCACCGGCAAGGTGCTCGCGTGCCATCACGAGGGCATCAAGCCCGACGGCATCATCCTCGGCAAGGCGCTCGGGGGCGGGCTCCTGCCGGTCTCGGCGTTCTGCGCGCCCGACTCGGTCATGGGCGTGTTCAAGCCCGGTGACCACGGCAGTACGTTCGGGGGCAACGCGCTCGGCGCGGCGGTGGGACTCGCCTCGATCAACGTGCTGCTCGACGAGAAGCTCGCGGAGCGTGCCGCCACCATGGGTGCCTACCTGCTCAAGCGGCTGAAGGCGATCTCGAGCCCGGTGGTCACCGACGTGCGGGGCAAGGGCCTGCTGATCGGCGTCGAGCTCGACCCGGCAATCGTTTCCGCGCGCCAGTTCGTCGAGACGCTGCTCAAGCATGGTGTGTTGAGCAAAGACACCCACGGCACCGTCGCGCGATTCGCCCCACCGCTGATCGTCGATCGCGAGCAGCTCGACTGGGGAGTGGAGCGCATCTGCGCTGCGCTGCGCGAATACGGCCCGGTCTACGAGAAGGCGGCCTAGCGTTTCCTCACGTACGGGTTGAGCCGGTCCAGGTCCGCCTGGACCTGCTCGCGGCTGCGCTCGTACACCAGCTCGCGCCCCATGACGCTTCCCGAATAGGCCAGCCCGTTGCGGGTCGGCGTGAGCTCTGCTTTTACGCTGTGCAGGCCCTCGCCCAGGACGATCTGGATGCGTTCGGGTCGCTTGTCGTACACGACGACTTCCAGCACCTGGCCGTTTTCGGTCTTGACCTTGATTTTCTCGTCGTGCATGGCGGCCCTATGGACCGACCGGTGGGGCGTTCTTCACCTCGCGGCGAAGCACCTTGCCCACGTTGGTCTTCGGCAGTTCCTTCCAGAACTCCACCACCTTCGGGATCTTGTAGCCGGTGAGGTGCTGCTTGCAGTGGGCGAGCACCTGTTCCCGGGTGAGCTTGGGATCCTTCCGAACCACGGCCACGCGGACCTTCTCGCCCGAATGTTCGTCGGGCGCGGCCACGGCGCAGCATTCGAGCACCCCCGGCATCATCACGATGACGTCCTCGATCTCGTTCGGGTAAACGTTGAAGCCCGACACCAGGATCATGTCCTTCTTGCGGTCGACGATCTTCACGTAGCCCGCGGGAGTCATGATGCCGATGTCGCCGGTGCGAAAGGCGCCGTCGGCTGTCATCGCCCGCTCGGTCTCGTCGGGGCGGTTCCAGTAGCCCTTCATCACCTGCGGGCCGGCGATGCAGATCTCGCCCGCCTCGCCGATCGGCAGCACGCGCGCATCGTCGTCGCGAATCGTGACCACGGTGGAGGAGATCGGCAGCCCCGCGAACCCGGTGTACTCGCCCCCCACCGGATTGATGCACGCGCCCGGGGACGTCTCGGTAAGGCCGTAGCCCTCGACCAGCGGCTTGCCGGTCACCTGCTTCCAGCGCTCGGCCACGGCGCGCTGCACCGCCATGCCGCCGCCCAGCGACATCTTCATCGGGCCGAAATCGAGCTCGGCGAAGCCCGGCGTGTTGAGGAGCCCGTTGAAGAGCGTATTTACGCCGGTGATGCAGGTGAAGCGGTGCTTGGCAAGCTCCTTCACGAATCCCGGCATGTCGCGCGGGTTGGTGATGAGGATGTTGTGCCCGCCGAACTTCATGAAGGTGAGGCAGTTTCCGGTGAGCGCGAAGATGTGGTACAGCGGCAGCGCCGTGATGATGGTTTCCTCGCCCTCTCGCAGCCCCGTTCCCCACCAGGCGGCGGTCTGCAGCAGGTTGGCGACGATGTTGCCGTGGGTGAGCATCGCACCCTTGGAGACGCCGGTGGTGCCGCCGGTGTACTGCAGGAAAGCGATGTCCTGGTGGGTGAGCGCCGGTTCCTCCAGCGTCTTGCCGCGCCCGGTCGCCAGTGCGTCGCCAAACGCAACCGTGCCCGGGAGCGTCCAGCCGGGAACCATCTTCTTCACGCGCTTCACGACGAAATTGGTGATCGCGGACTTGGGGAATCCGAGCAGGTCGCCGATCTGGGTGGTGACCACGGTCTTCACCTGGGTGTGGCCGATCACCGCCTCGAGCGTCTTGGCGAAATTCTCCAGGATCACGATCGCCGTCGCGCCCGAGTCTTTCAGCTGATGCTCGAGCTCCCGGGGCGTGTAGAGCGGGTTGCAGTTGACCACGGTGTAGCCCGCACGCAAGGCGCCGAAGAGCGCCACCGGATACTGCAGCAGGTTTGGCAACATGATCGCGACGCGCGCCCCCCGCTCGAGGCCGGCTACACCCTGCAGCCAGGCGCCGAAGTCGCGCGACAACCGGTCGAGATCGCTGAAGGTGAGCGTGCGCCCCATGTTGGTAAAAGCGGGGGCCGTGCCAAAGCGCGCGCAGCTTTCGGCGAAGATCTGGCCGATGCTGGCGTACCGCGACGCGTCGATTTCCGCGGGGACGCCCGGTGGATACGACTTGAGCCAGGGCTTTTCGATCGCCGGTCTTTCCATGGTGCGGGCCATGCCACGATCCTTCTATCGGGTGTGTCGCCGCAGTTTAACCCGGAGCGTCCCCCACGGCGCGCGCCTATACTTGGAAATCGCCAACCCATCACGCAAAGGAGGAATTCCTCATGGCAAGCAGGAAAAAATCCCGCACCCAATCCAGCGCCGGCGAACAGGCCGGCCAGGCGATGCGCGAAACCGCCCAGAAGATCTGGCTCGCGGGCCTGGGAGCGTTCGAGCGCGCGAAATCCGACGGGCCGAAGATGTTCGAGACCCTCGTGGCACAGGGGCGCAGTCTTGGCGCCAAGGCGCGTGAGTCCGCCGACCAGGCGCTGCGCAGCATGCGGGAATCCTCGCACGACGCGAGCGGTCGTTGGGACAAGCTCGAGCAGGTGTTCGAGGACCGCGTGTCCAAGTCGCTCAATCGCCTCGGGGTCCTTACCAAGAGCGAGGTCGACGACCTGGCGAGCCAGGTACGCGAGTTGAACGAGAACGTGCGCGGCCTGATGCGCGGCGGTGCCCGCAAGGCAGCGGCCGGCGCGGGCAAGTCGAAGACGCGCTCCACCAAGTCGAAGGCGCGCTCCAAGAAAGCGAAGCCGCGCGCCAGGAAGCCGGCGAAGGCCGCTACTCGCGGCTCACGCGCTCCACGAGCTTGATGTAGTCCTCCATCGCCTTCTCGGCGGGCGTTCCTTTCAGCTTGGCCCAAGCATCGTACTTGGCCCGGTTCACGAAGTCGGTGAAGCCGGGCTTGTCGCCGGCCACGTCGCCATCGGTCGCCTGCTTGAAGTGGGCGTAGAGCCTGAGCTTCATGTCATTGCCCGGATCCTTCTTCGCCTTCAGGATGGCGGCGCTGGCAACCGCGAATTTCTTCTTCAAGTCGGACATGTTTCCTCCCTCAAATAACTATATCCCATGACAAACCGCGAGCGCATCTCCGGCGTCGACACGGCATGGCTGCGCATGGAGCACCCCACGAACCTGATGATGATCGTGGGCGTGATGATGTTCGAGCAGCGGGTCGACGTGCGCGTGGTCAAGCGCATCCTCGAGCGCCGTTTTCTCGCATTCCGGCGTTTTCGCCAGCGCGCCGCCGTCGACGCCGCCGGGGCATGGTGGGAAGATGCGGGCGATTTCGACATCGACCGGCATGTCCACCGGGTGTCGCTGCCCCGACGCGCGGGCAAGGTCGAGCTGGAAGCGCTGGTCAGCAAGCTCGCCTCCACCCCGCTCGACTTCTCCCGGCCCCTGTGGGAATTCCACCTGGTCGACAACTACCTGGGCGGGGCCGCGCTCATCACCCGCATCCACCACTGCTACGCCGATGGCATCGCCCTCATCCAGGTAATGCTCTCGCTCACCCACGAGACGGCAGCGGGCAGCCTGCGCCTCGAGCCCCTGGTCGCCGATGAACCCGATCGCGACGAGGCGGACTTCTGGGAACAGCTGTTGAAGCCCGTCACGGGGGCGCTGGGCGCGGCGGCGGGGCTCGGGCGCAGTATCGTCGAGCAGGGCCGCGGGCTTGCGGACAATCCGCAGGTCGCGGTCGGGGCCGTGCAGGAAGCCGCGCGCAAGGGCATTGGCTTCGCCACCGAGGTCGGACGGCTCGCGCTGATGGGCAACGACGCACCCACGCGTTTCAAGGGAGCCCTGGGTGAGCGCAAGCGCGTCGCCTGGGCCGAACCCTTGCCGCTCGACGAGGTGAAAGTCGTGGGCAAGGCGCTCGGATGTTCGATCAACGACGTGCTGCTGTCGATGGCGGCGGGAGCGCTGCGCGATTACCTGATGGACAAGGGCGACGCGGTGGATGGCCTCGAGATCCGGGTCATCGTCCCGGTGAACCTGCGCCCCGCCGGCAAAAGCCGCAGCCTGGGCAACAAGTTTGGCCTGGTGTTCCTCGATTTGCCGATCGGCATGGCGCATCCCCTGGAGCGCCTCTACGAGGTCCGCCGCCGCATGCTCGCCCTGCGGGGCTCCTACCAGCCCATCATTGCGCTGGGGCTGCTCAGCGCCGTGGGTTACGGCCCGCGTGCCCTCCAGCAGCAAGTCACCGCTCTCCTGGGCAATAGCGCGAGCGCAGTCATGACCAATGTGCCCGGGCCACAGACGCCGCTCTATTTCGCCGGCAAGCGGATCGGCGAGCTCGATTTCTGGGTGCCGCAGTCGGGCGGCATCGGCATGGGCGTGTCGATCCTCTCCTACGACGGGCGCATACAGTTCGGCGTGATCACCGACGCGGGGCTGGTTCCCGATCCCGATGCCATCGTGGGGCGCTTCGCCGACGAATTCAACAAGCTGATGTGGGTGACCCTCATGAGCCCGTGGGGCGACGAGGCTACGTCAGCAGCGGCGCCGGGACGGCCGACCGCGGACATCGTTCCCGAGACGTCGGGGATCCAATCGACCGAAGGAAAGGTCCCGAAGCGGTTCAGGAACCATTGAGAGCCGCGATCACGTCCATCTCCACCAGATAGCCGTAGTGCAGCTGCGCCACCGGCACCACGGTGCGCGCCGGGCGGTGGGCTCCAAGCCGCTCTGCATAAATCCGGTTGAAGGCGGGCCAATGGGCAATGTCGGCGATGTAGACCGTCGCCCTCAGGATGGTATCGGCCGAGCTGCCGGCCGCCTGCAGGATCGCCAGGACGTTGGTAATCACCTGGTTCGCCTGGGCCTCGAAATCGACGAGCCTGCGCTCTGGGTCGTCGGGCACGATGGGCAGCTGCCCCGCGACAAAGACCAGCCCGCCGTGGGCCACCGCCTGGGAATAGTGTCCGCGCGCAGCGGGGGCGAATGGGGTGGAGATGGTGTCCATGGAATACCCTCAAAAAAAACGGGCCGGCTTGTAACCGACCCGCTGTCTGTCTACCGGTGGAAACCGGCGCCGAGTTACTTCAGGTGCTTCGAGACCAGCTTGGTCATCTCGAACATCGACACCTGGCGCTTGCCGCCGAACACTTCGCGCAGCTTGTCGTCGGCGTTGATCATGCGGCGGTTGGTCTTGTCCTGCAGGTTGTTCTTCTTGATGTAGCCCCAGAGCTTGCTGGTGACCTCCGTGCGGGGCATCGGGCTGCTGCCGACAACCGCAGCGAGCATCGCGCTCGGGTTCATCGGCTTCATGAAAGCGGCATTCGGCTTGCGCTTGGTGGCGGGCTTCTTGGCCTTCGCAGCGGGTCGTTTCGCTGCGGCTTTCTTCATCGGCTTCCTGGCGGGCGACTTCTTGGCCGCCGGTTTCTTCGCTGCCTTCTTGGCTTTCTTAGCTGCCATTGATGAATCCTCCAATCTGATGGTGACGTTGGGTGCTAGTCC
>JANNKG010000017.1:0-2008 GCA_031396185.1 Burkholderiales bacterium
GGCGAGCGAGGACATCGGGCTGGCCGATCCGCGCGCGCTCGAGGTGGCAATCACCGCCGCCGACGTCTACGAGCGGCTCGGCACCCCCGAGGGCGAGCTGGCGCTGGCCGAATGCGTGATCTACCTCGCGATCGCCGCCAAGTCGAACGCCGTGTACGCGGCCTACAACCAGGCGCGCGCGTTCATCGCCAGGGAAGGCACGCGACCGGTACCGCTGCACCTGCGCAACGCGCCCACCAAGCTCATGAAGAACCTCGGCTACGGCAAGGACTACCGTTACGCCCACGATGAGCAGGATGGCTACGCGGCGGGCGAGAGCTATTTTCCCGATGGCATGGAGCGCCCCGGCTGGTACCAGCCCACCGATCGGGGGCTCGAGGGAAAGATCCGCGAGCGGCTGGAACAGCTGCGTTCGCTGGACGCGAGGGCGAAAAAGCTAAAATGACGCCATGCTCGACATCCAACTCCTTCGTAAAGACCTTCCCGCGGCCGTCGCGGGCCTGAAACGCCGCGGCTTCGACTTCGACGAGGGCGCGTTCCGCGCGCTCGAGGAGGACCGCCGCAAGCTCCAGTCGCGCACTGAGGAGCTGCAGGGCAAGCGCAACGCCCTGTCGAAGCAGGTCGGCATGCTGAAAGGCAAAGGCGAGGACGCCTCGGCGGTGCTGCAGGAGGTCGGCGGCATCGGCGACGAGCTGAAGGCCAACGAAAACGCCCTGGCGCGGCTGCAGGAGCGGCTCACGGCGTTCCTGCGCGTGATTCCTAACATCCCGCGCGCGGAGGTGCCCGAGGGGCGCTCGAGCGACGAGAACGTCGAAGTGCGCCGCTGGGGCACCCCCCGCACCTTCGACTTCTCGGCGAAGGACCACGTCGATGTGGGGGCGCCCCTCGGCCTCGATTTCGACACCGGCGCCAAGCTTTCTGGGGCGCGTTTCGTGGTGCTGAAGGGAAAGGTCGCGCGACTGCACCGGGCGCTTGCGCAGTACATGCTCGCGGCGCACACCGGGGAGCACGGCTATACCGAGGTCTACGTGCCGTACATGGTGACTGCGGAGTGCGCCGACGGCGTTTCGAGCCTCGCCAAATTCAAGGACGACCTCTTCAAACTCGAAGGCCGCGACCTCTATCTCATCCCGACCTCCGAGTACCCGGTCACGAATTTCGTGCGCGACTCGATCGTCGAAGCGAAGGACCTGCCGCTGCGCTTCACGGCCCACAGCCCGTGTTTCCGATCGGAGGCCGGCAGCTACGGCAAGGACACGCGCGGCATGATCCGCAACCACCAGTTCGACAAGGTCGAGCTGGTGCAAGTGGTGCGGCCCGAGGATTCCACCCGCGCGCACGAGGAGCTCACCGGTCATGCCGAGGAGATCCTCAAGGGCCTCGAACTGCCCTACCGCGTGATGCTGCTATGCACCGGGGACACCGGCTTCTCGGCGGCCAAGACCTACGATCTAGAGGTGTGGTTGCCCGGGCAGAACGCCTATCGCGAGATCTCGTCGTGCTCCAACTACGAGGCTTTCCAGGCGCGGCGCATGCAGGCGCGCTACCGCGACGAGAAGGGCAAGGTGCAGGCGCTGCATACCCTCAACGGCTCCGGCCTCGCCGTCGGCCGCACCCTCGTCGCGGTGCTCGAGAATTACCAGAACGCCGACGGCTCGGTCACTGTTCCCTCGGCGTTGGTGCCATTCATGGGCGGCGTCACGAAACTCGAACACGGGCATTGAACACAGAGGACACAGAGGATCACAGAGGGGCACAGAGGAAAGATTCAAACGCGAGGGTGTTCGGGATCCATTGCCCATGCCACGAACCATTTCCGAGATTTGTCTTTCCTCTGTGCCCCTCTGTGATCCTCTGTGTCCTCTGTGTTCAACGCCCGTGTTCGAGTATCGTGACGCCGCCCATGAATGGCACCAACGCCGAGGGAACAGTGACCGAGCCGTCGGCGTTCTGGTAATTCTCGAGCACCGCGACGAGGGTGCGGCCGACGGCGAGGCCGGAGCCGTTG
>JANNKG010000024.1:0-4413 GCA_031396185.1 Burkholderiales bacterium
ACGCCGTGCTGGCGCATCTGCTCCTCGATCTGCGGGCGCGTGCCGTGCACCAGGACCACGCGCACTTCCAGGCTTACCAGGACGTTGATGTCGTGGGTGAGCTGCTGGAACTCGCCGTCGGCGAGCACCTCGCCGCCGAATGCGATCACGAATGTGGCCCCGCCCCAGCGGTGGATGTAGGGGGTGGCCGAGCGGAACCACTTTACGAAGGCTTCGTTCTTGAGGGCGGGTACTTTTGGCATCGCGAATTCTAACCGCGGAAGTCGCCGCACAGCGCGTGGAGCGCGGCCAGCGCGGCGAGCGGGGCGGTCTCGGTGCGCAGCACGCGGGGACCGAGGGCGACCGTCTCGCAACCGCGTAACAGCGCCAATTCGCGCTCGCGATCCGACAGTCCGCCTTCGGGGCCGACCACCAGCTCGAGGGGCGAAGGCGGCGGGATGTGGGCGGTGATCGGCTGGGCTCCCGGGTCCAGCAGCCAGCGACGAGGGGCATCGGGCATCGCGATCCAGGCCATGAAGGCGAGCGTCGGGCGCACCTCGGGTACCCGCGTGCGCCCGCTTTGCTCGGCGGCCGCGATCGCCACGCGGCGCCAATGCGCCTCCCGCCGCGCGGCGCGCTCGCCGGACAGGCGCACGACGCTGCGCTCGCAAATCACCGGCTGGATCCAGCCCACGCCGAGCTCGGTCGCCTTCTGGATGATCCAGTCCATCTTGTCGGCCTCGGGCAGTCCCTGCACCAGGCCCACCGAAAGCACGCCCTCGCGATCGACATCGCGCCAGGCGCCGAGCTTCACGTCGACGCGGTCGCGGTCGATGCGCTGGATGGTGGCCTCGTACTCGCCGCCCAACCCGTCGAATACCGTCAGCGCGTCTCCCGCCTTCAGGCGCAGGGCCTTGGCAACGTGCTGCGCCGCCTCCGGCGCCAGCGCGAACTGTGCTCCCGGCCCCAGCTTGAGCTCGCAGTGGATCCGTGCGACACCCATCAATAGCTCATGCACGCCGCATTGAGCAGGCCGACCCCGAGCGACAGGCTGCCGAGGAAAAATCCCTGCGCGCCCTTGTTGGCGGGGATGTCCTGGGTGATCGACGGAATGAGCATCTTGACTACGATGAACGCGGCGATCTGCACCAGCATCGCGATGAGGCCCCAGATCGCCATGTCCGCCAGGCTCACGCTGTGCTGGACGGCGGCGGCCAGCGGCACGATGAAGCCGAGGAGTGAGCCCGACAGGCTGAATGAGGCCGCCATGTTGCCCTCGCGGATGAGGGCGATCTCCCGGTAGGGGGTCACGCGGATGTAGACGACCACGAACACCGCCAGCAGCACCAGCGCCACCGCCAGGTAGGCGAGGAAGTCGTCGAATCCGGCGAACGAGTCGAACACTTGTCTCATGGGATGCCTTTCTTTTTCGGGTCAGACGAAATAGTGCGGTACGAAGCGGCTGGTATTCCGGGTAATCGGCGAGGCGTCCTCGCGAATGCCGATGCCCGCGGGCTCCTCGCCCACGATCCACGAACCGATCACGGTGTGGTTGGCACCGAAGCGCGGCAACGGGTGGTACGCCTGCCAGATGAAGCCTTCCTCGCCGTATTCGCCCGGCACCTCGAGCACTTCGCCGTCGGCGTTGATCGAGACGTTGGCGCCTTCGCGCGAATAGAGCGGCTTCTTCACGAAATCCGACTTGAAACGCCCGGGCTCGAAGCTCGCGGCGAGCAGATTGGGATGGTCGGGAAACATCTCCCAGAGCACCGGCAGGATCGCCTTGTTGGACAGCAGCATCTTCCACGGCGGCTCGATCAATCTCATCGCGCCCCCGAGCAGGTGCTCGCCGAACGTCTCGCGCACCAGCCATTCCCAGGGATACAGCTTGAAAAGCGCGCTGATCGGTCGGGCTTCCATGTCCATGAAGCCCTTGCCGTCCCAGCCGATGTCGGCGATGTCGATGGCGTGCGGGTCGAGTCCGGCCTGCATCGCGGTGTCGCGCAGGTAGTCCAGGTTTCCCTGGTCCTCGGCGCTCTCCGCGTCGCAGCTGAAATACATCCGTCCGTCGGCGGGCAGGCCGCCGCGCATCTCCTTCCAGCGCTCGATCAGCTTCTCGTGGATCGAGTTGAACTGGTCGTGCTGCGGATGGACATCCTGGAGCCAGTACCACTGGACCACGCTCGCCTCGATCAGCGACGTGGGCGTGTCGGCGTTGTATTCCAGCATCTTGGGTTCCCCGCTACCGTCCCAGGAGATGTCGAAGCGGCCGTAAAGCGATTTTTCGTCGTCCTCCCAGGAGCGCTCGATGAGCGCGTGGAACGCCGTGGGGATCTGGAAGCGCTGGTAGTCGCGCTTGGAAATCACCCGCTCCACCGCCTCGATGCAGCGCGTCTGCAGCTCACCCGTGGCGAGCTCCAGCTTGTCGATCTCGGCGGCACTGAAGCGGTAGCACGCGCGCTCGTCCCAGTAGACCCCGTCGATCGAATGGAAATGGAAGCCCAGCTCCTCGACCTTCCGGGGCCAGTCGATGCGCGGTACGCGCTCCTCGCGTTGCATCGGACTTCAGCTCGCGGACGACCGGCCCGAGCTTCCGAACCCGCCGCGGCTGATCGAGCTGCGGCTCGCGCCGGACGACGAGCTGCCCAGCGAGCGCCCGGTGGAAGACCGGCTGGTCCAGCTGGAGCCGCTGCCGCCTGAACGGTAGCCGTAGCTCGGCCCGTAAAAGAAGCCCGAGCTGCGATGGCGTTGCTCGGTGGCGGGCGTGCACTCCTCGGGTTTCGTGCCCCAGTCGGCGAGGCAGTCTTCGCGCGAGGCATAGACATCGCGCCGGGCGTCGTCCTCGCCCCCGCATCCGGAAAGCGCGGACAGGCCGATCAGCACCAGCGTGACCCGGCCCGAAGATTTGCGCAGCTTCTTGAGCATCTGCCCTCTCCTCCCGAAGAGGCGCGGACCTACTCCACCAGCGCCTTGACGTAATTGGGTAACGCAAACAGCGCCCGGTGCACTTCGCCGTTGTAGTAGCGCAAGTCCGCCAAGCCCCGCGCGGCGATCACCCGCTCGACCTCGGCAGGCTCGATCGACCGCGGGTCGAGCGTATCAGAAGCCGACGCGAAGCCCCACATCGAGCCGTAGAGAGGAATGTAGGCGAAATAGGGTGCGACGATGCGAAACACCTGGCGCAGGTTGGCGAGCGTCTGGCGCACGCGCTCCGGGTGAAAAAAAGGCGAGCCCATGTGCAGCATGAGCGCGGCTCCGGGCGCCAGCGCGCGCTTGGCGAGCGCGAAGGTTGCGGGCGAGTAGAGCTCGGCCGAGGGACCCACCGGATCGGTCAGGTCCATGGCGAGGAGGTCGTAGCGCACCTCGGTTGCCCGCAGGTACGCGAGGCCGTCGCCCACGGTCAGCTTGAGCCGCGGGTTGGAAAACACATCGCCGTGAACGCGTGCGAATTGCTCCTTGCTCACCGCCACGACCTCGGGATCGAGCTCCGCCATGTGGACGACATCCAGCATCGGGTGCTTCAGCAGCTCTTCCGAGGAGCCGCCGTCGCCGCCGCCGATCACCAGCGCGCGCCGCGGCGCGGGGTGGGCCACCGCCGCCGGGTGGACCAGGTTCTCGTGGTAGAAGAACTCGTCGCGCTCCGAGGTCATGTTGAAGCCGTCGAGGCGGAAGATGCGGCCGAGCTCCGCCGTCTCGTAGACTTCGAGCAGCTGGAATGGCGTCTGGCGGCGTTCGACCAGCTCGCCCTCGAAATAAACTCCCGCCGCGTCGCTCAGGCGCTCGAAGATTTTCTCGGGCATGGGAGATTGGGCCCCGGGCCCGCGCTCGATGAGCGCGGCCCGGGGTGATACTTCAGGCGACGCGTTTCTTGAGCGGCAGGTCCCTGCCGCGCTGGATTCGCTCCACCATCACGTCCGCGGGCTTGAGCGCCGTCACCAGCGACTTGTAGACCGCCTCAGCCTTGCCGGTGTTATCGCACGTGAAATTGCACACGTACACGTCGAGCGTCGCACCATCGCGCTCCGGCCAGGTGTGAATGGCCAGATGCGATTCCGCCAGGACGACAGCGCCTGTCGAGCCACCCTGCTGGGTGCCATCGGCTCCGTCGAACTGGATGAAATGGTCCCCGAGGACCGTGAGGCCTGCGCTCTTGCAGGCGGTGACGCAGAGCTCGCGAAGGCGTGCAGAAGAGACCAACAGCTCGCCCTTCTGACAGTTGTAGAGATCGGCAATGATGTGCAGGCCCTTCATCGTGGTACCCCTTCCCAGCAAAATTCCGCAGTCGGGGACTGCACACGCGACCTCGGGCGCTCCGCGTGAGCGGAACGCCCTTATACCCAGGGCGGCGGGTGCTGTCCTTCTTGCAGAGGTTTAACCAAGCGAAAAGTATCGCGGTGAAAAAGTGCGCAAGTATAATCGCTATATCTTGGTTCG
>JANNKG010000080.1:0-4116 GCA_031396185.1 Burkholderiales bacterium
GCCGGCGCATCGCCGCGCGCGCGGCCGCGGCGTGGTGGCGCGCGCTCGCCGCCCCGATCGCGCGGTGCGCGCGGATCGCCACCGTCCAGAGCGACGGCGTGTCGAAATGATGCTCGAGGCGAAGAAACAGCGGGCCGGTGCGCTGGTCCCACAAGGTCTTCACCACCAGAGCGAGGGCGCTGTTACCGCTCGCCTCCGCGATGCGCAGGTGGAAGAGCCGGTCGGCTCCGAGCGGCATGACTCCCTTGTCGCGGTCGGCTTCCATGCTGTCGAGGGCATCGTCCATCGCGCGGATCTGGGCACGGGTGGCCTCCTTGGCGGCAAGTGCGGCGCATTCGGCCTCGATCAACCAGCGCGCGCGGATCAGCTCGAAGGGGCCGGAGTCTGCAGGCAGGGGCTCCCCTGCGGGGGCGGTGCGTGGACCGACTACGTACACGCCCGACCCGATCCGCACCTCGACATATCCCTCGACCTCGAGCGCAATCAACGCCTCGCGTACCGACGGGCGGCTCACTCCCAGCGATTTGGCGAGATCGCGCTCGGGCGGCAGGCGCTGCCCGATGCCGTATTCCCCCCGCTCGATCAACGCCGCGATCTGGTCGGCGATCTGCCGGTAGAGGCGCCGATTTTCGACGACGTGGAGGGGCATCTGGTAAAGTGGTCAGGCCAATTTGGGCACTGTAGCACGGGGGAAAATCGATGGCCAATCGACTCAAGGGCAAGCGCGCGCTGACCACCGCGGCCGGCAACGGCATGGGGCGCGCCGCGGTGCTGGCGTTCGCGCGGGAGGGGGCGAAAGTCTACGCAACCGACCTCGAGGCGCGTTCGCTCGAAGGCTTCGAAGACGAGTCCTCCATCGTCCCGTCGCGGCTCGACGTGACCGACGAAGACGCGGTCCGCGACTTCGTCGAGGCCACCGGTGCCGTCGACATCCTTTTCAATTGCGCCGGCTGGGTGCACCAGGGAACGCTCCTCGACTGCCGGGTGGAGGATTGGGACAAGAGCTTCAACGTCAACGTGCGCAGCATGTTCCTCCTCACCAAGGCGATGCTGCCGAAGATGATCGCCAATGGGGGCGGGGTGATCCTGAACATGGCCTCGGTACTGGGCGCCGGCAAGGCGGCACCCAACCGCCTCGCCTATGCCGCCTCGAAGGCCGCGGTGGCCGGATTCACCCGCGCGCTCGCGATCGACCACGTGAAGCAAGGCATACGCGTGAACTGCGTGTGCCCCGGAACCGTGGACACGCCCTCCCTCGGCGATCGAATCAATGCGTTCGCCGATCCGGTGCAGGCGCGCAAGGATTTCATCGCCCGCCAGCCGATGGGGCGCCTTGCCGTGGCCGAGGAGATCGCCGAGACCTTCGTCTACCTGGTTTCAGACGAATCGTCGTTCATGACCGGACAGGCGGTATACGTCGACGGCGGGATGAGCCTGTAACATCCCGAAAGCCAAATTCCGGAGAGATGACAAATGAAGCTATTGCGTTACGGCGCCCCCGGCCGCGAGAAGCCCGGCCTCGCGGACAAGGACGGCAACATCCGCGACCTCTCGAAGGTCATCACCCAGATCGACGACGCGATGCTCGCGCCGCGCAATCTCGCGCGGCTGGCGCGCGTCAAGCCGGAGACCTTACCCATCGTGCGCGGCAACCCGCGGCTCGGCGTGCCTTATGCCGGCATCAGCAAATTCGTCGCGATCGGGCTCAATTTCCGCGACCATGCGGAGGAAGCGGGCCTCCCGATACCCGCCGAGCCGATCGTGTTCATGAAGGCGACCACCAGCCTCTGCGGGCCGAACGACGACACCATCATGCCCAAGAACTCGCAAAAGCTCGACTACGAATGCGAGCTCGGCATCGTGATCGGCACCAAGGCCCAATACGTGTCCGAGGCCAAGGCGCTCGACCATGTCGCCGGCTACTGCGTGGTGAACGACGTGTCCGAGCGCTTCTTCCAGATGGGGCCCGGCGGCCAGTGGGACCGCGGCAAGGGCTGCGACACGTTTGGGCCGGTAGGGCCTTACCTCGTCACCACCGACGAGGTCTCCGATCCCCAGGTGCTCGACATGTGGCTGGACGTGAACGGTGAGAAGCGCCAGCGCGGCAACTCGCGCACGATGATTTTCGGGTGCGCGAAGCTGGTGTCGTTCGTGAGCCACTTCATGACGTTGCTGCCGGGAGACATCATTACCACCGGCACGCCCCCGGGCGTGGGGCTCGGCATGAAGCCGCCGACGTATCTCAAGGTGGGCGACACCGTGACCCTGGGCATCCAGGGCCTCGGCGAGCAGCGCCAGAAAATCCTCGCTCCGCCGAAGTAATGGAACGCGTCCCCCGGGAGCGCCTTGCGGCGTGGGCGTTGGCATGCCTCGAGAAAGTGGGTGTGCCGCCTCCCGAAGCACGCCTCGTGGCCGAGTCCCTCGTGCAGACCAGCGTCTGGGGCGTCGATTCCCATGGCGTCCTGCGCCTCACCCACTACCTGCGGCGCATGACGATCGGTTCGATCAAGGCGGCGGCCACGCCGGTGGTGATGCGCACCGGCCCCGTCACCGCGCAGGTCCATGGCGAGGATGGCCTCGGCATCGTGCACGCCACGCTGGCCATGGAGACCGCGATCGAGATGGCTCGCGAGAGCGGCGTGGGCGTCGTCGGCGTCGGCCACTCCTCGCATTGCGGCGCCATGGGCTTGTATACGCGCATGGCTGCCAAGGAGCACCTGGTCGGTATCGCCATGACGCACTCGTCGTCGGTGGTCGTGCCCCACGGCGGCACGCAGAAATACTTCGGCACCAATCCGATCTCGTTCGCGTTCGCGCGCAAGGGCGGCGAACCCATCTGCCTCGACATGGCGACATCCCAGGTGGCTTGGAACAAGGTGCTCAATGCGCGCATCGAAGGCCGCCCCCTCGACCCGGGCCTCGCGGTCGATGGCGACGGCAATCCCACCACCGACCCCCACGTGGCGAAAGCGGCCGTGCCCCTGGGCGGCCCCGTCTACGGATACAAGGGCTACGGCCTCGCCTTCGCGATCGACCTGCTCTGCGGCGCCATGAACGGCATGACCTTTGGCCGGCACATCAACGCCATGTACGAGGAGCTCGAGCAACCCCGCAAGATCGGCCACCTGCTGGTGGCGATCGACCCGGGGCGCTTCGCGGGCGCGGATACCTTCGAGGCGACGGTGAGCGCGGTGATCGCCGACCTGCGAACGCAGGGCGAGATCCTCTACCCCGGCGAGCCCGAGGAGCGCGCGATGGCCGAGCGGCTCGTCCACGGAATTCCCATCGACGCCGAAGCGCTCAAGGACATGCGCGAGTGGTCCGCGAAGCTGGGCGTCAAACCCCCGAACGAGAGGTCATGAAATGAAGCAGCCGCTGCTGATCACCGGTCCGATCTACCCGCCCACGCTCGCCGAGCTGGAGCAGACCTACGATGCCCATCGCCTGTGGACCGCCCCGGACAAGGACGCGCTGATCGCCTCGATGGCCGGCATCACGGCGGTTGCGAGCTCCAACTCCGGCGGCATCAACGGCGCCATGATGGCGAAGTTTCCCAAGTTGAAGACCATCGCGCACTTCGGCGTGGGCTACGACACCGTGGACGTGGAGGCGGCGAGAGCCCGCAAGATCGCCGTCACCAATACGCCCGACGTGCTCACCGACGAGGTCGCCGACCTCGCCATCGCCCTGCTGCTGGCCGCAGTGCGCAAGGTGCCGCAAGGCGACCGCTACGTGCGCGAGGGCAAGTGGGCCAAGGGCGCGATGGCCCTCACCGAAAGCGTGCAGGGCAAGACGCTCGGCATCATCGGCATGGGGCGCATCGGACGCGCGATCGCGAAGCGCGCCGAGGCGTTCAACCTCCGAATCGTCTACCAGGGCCCCAACCGGAAGACCGACGTGTCATGGCCGTACTTCAAGGACCCGGTGGAGCTCGCGAAGGAGTCCGACCTGGTGATCGCCGCCTGCCCCGGGGGTGAAGCCACCCGCGGCCTCGTGAGCCGCGCCGTGATCGAGGCGATCGGCCCCAAGGGCACGTTCGTGAACATCTCGCGCGGCTCCGTGGTCGACGAGCCGGCGCTGATGGACGCTTTGCAATCGGGCTCGCTCGGCTTCGCG
>JANNKG010000150.1:0-8370 GCA_031396185.1 Burkholderiales bacterium
ATCGAGAAGTTCGGCTTCCAGCGGATGACGATTCCCTCGCTCGACCTCGACCCGCACCGCACCAAGCTGCAGCTCCTGGTGATGCAGACCGAGGCGTTCGTGAAGGACCCGGTCAACGTCGTCGTGAAGGAGAAGCACTTCGTCGTGAAGAACTTCTACGCGACCCTGGTCAAGGCCGCGCGCGGGAACTTCGTCGATGCCAAGAACCAGACCGAGCGCTGGATGCAGGCGGTGACCCTGCCGCACGAAGTGCAGATCAAGGACCACAAGGCGCAACTGCAGTCGCGCCTCGACAACCTCGCCAAGATCAACGAGAAGACCAGCTCGATCAACGAGCAGATGGCGATCCTGCGCGCGGCCGAAGGGAGCCTGCGCAAGCAGCGCGAGATGATCGAGGGCCTGCTCGCTCGCGTCACCGCCCACGCCGCCGCCTCGTCGCTCGACAGCGATGCCCCGGCGGCGCCGCGCGAGCAGGTGGTGTCCGCCGAAATGATGCAGACCACGAAACTTGCCGCATTCGACCGGCCGGCCCCGAGGCCCGCCGCCCCGCCGCCGCCGTCGAAAGCGGCCGAGCCGCTCGTTTCGGACGACCTCATGGCGCAGATGGCGGGCATCGGCACGCCGAAACCCGCTCCCGCCGCGTTCGACCCGATGTCCACGCAGAAGATGCCGTCGGGCTCGGAGCAGACGCAAAAGCTGCCGCAAGGCGCCGATCGCACCCAGAAGATGACCGCCGAGGAGATGGAGCGCACTCCGAAAATGTCCCCGCAGGACATGGAACGGACGCAGATGTCGATGGAGAACATGGAGCGCACCCAGCGCATCAAGCCCCTCGACACTGGCTTCCACCCCGAGAGCACGCAGAAGATCGATGCCACACCCAAGCCGGAGTCCACCCAGAAGCTCGACGTGCAGGCGCCCTCCGGCCCCCTCGCCCCCTCGACGAACCCCGAGACCACCCAGCGTATCGACGATTCGATCTGGCGCCTCGAGGAAGCCCGGCGCATCCTGCAGAACATCCCGCAGAAGTAACTACACCAGGATCACGTCGTACTGTTCCTGCATGTAGGCGGTTTCGACCTGCATCGAGATCGGCTTGCCGATGAAGTCCCCCAGTTGAGTGAGGCTGGCGGCCTCCTCGTCGAGGAACAGGTCGATTACCTTCTGCGCGGCGAGGATGCGATATTCCTTCGCGCTGAACTGGCGGTCGGCGCGCAGGATCTCGCGCAGGATCTCGTAGCAAATGGTCTGCGGCGCCTTCAGCTCGCCGCGCCCCACGCACACCGGGCAGGGCTCGCATAGGACGTGCGCCAGGGACTCGCGCGTGCGCTTGCGCGTCATTTCCACCAGCCCCAGCTGCGAAAACCCGTTCACCGTCACGCGTGTCCGGTCGCGCGAGAGTGCCTTGCGGAATTCCGCGAGGACCGCATCGCGATGGTCCTGGTTCTCCATGTCGATGAAGTCGACCACGATGATGCCGCCCAGGTTTCTGAGCCGCAGCTGGCGCGCGATCGCCTGCGACGCCTCGAGGTTCGTCTTGAAGATGGTGTCGTCGAACGAGCGCCCGGAGACGAATCCGCCGGTGTTCACGTCGACCGTGGTGAGCGCCTCGGTCTGGTCGATGATCACGTAGCCGCCGCTCTTCAGGTCGACCCGGCGGGCGAGCGCACGCTCGATCTCTTCCTCGACACCGAACAGGTCGAACAGCGGCCTCTCGCCGATGTAATGCTCGAGGATCGGCAGCGATTTGGGTGTGTATCGCGCGGCGAAGTCGCGCACCTTGGCGAACGTCTCGCGGGAATCAACGATGATTCGCTCGGTCGAATCGGTGACCAGGTCGCGCAGCACGCGCGCGGCGAGCGACAGGTCCTGGTAGAGGAGCGCCTGCGGAGCCGCGCTCTGCGCCGCCAGCTTGATCTGCTTCCACAGGGTGACCAGGTACTCGATGTCGGAATTGAGCTCGGCGTCGGTCGCGGCCTCGGCCACGGTGCGCACGATGAAGCCGCCGGCCTCGCCTTCTGGAATAAGCGACTGGACTTTCTCCCGCAAGTGCTCGCGCTCGGCCTCGTCCTCGATGCGCTGCGAGATGCCGATGTGGGGGTCCTGGGGGAGGTAGACCAGCAGGCGGCCGGCGATCGAGACCTGCGTGGACAGGCGCGCGCCCTTGCTGCCGATGGGATCCTTGACCACTTGGACCAGAAGCGGCTGGCCTTCGGAGAGGATCTTCTCGATGGGACGCTCGCCGCCTTCGGCGGTGCGCGAGCCCCAGATGTCGGCAACGTGAAGAAAGGCGGCGCGCGGCAGGCCGATTTCGACGAACGCCGATTGCATGCCGGGCAGAACGCGGCAGACGCGTCCCCAATAGACGTTGCCCACCAGCCCGCGGCTCGAGTCCCGCTCGATGTGCAGCTCCTGCACAGCGCCCTGCTCGGTCACCGCCACCCGCGTCTCCTGCGGCGTGACGTTAATCAGGATTTGCTCGTTCATCGGGCTCACAGCCTTTGGGCCGTGATTCCCTCGTTATTCAAAGCGGTGGGTCCTAAGCGTTACGGGACCATTACCCCGAATAGTCGCAGGAGCGCAGCGGTCTCGTAAAGCGGCAATCCCATGACGCCGCTGTAGCTGCCCTCCAGGCGCGAGACGAATGAACCGGCACGGCCCTGGATGGCATAAGCGCCCGCCTTGTCGAAGGGCTCGCCGGAAGCCACGTAGGCGGCGATGCGCGCTGCGTCCAGGGCTTCAAAGGTCACCAGGGACTCGCTTACCGCCATCTCGAGCCGATCCTCGAACCGCACCGCCACGGCGGTCAGGACCCGGTGCTGCGCGCCCGACAGGATCGACAGGATGCGCTCTGCGTCAGCTAAATCGGCAGGCTTGCCGAGAATGACGGCGCCGAGCGCAACCGTGGTGTCGGCCGCAAGCACGGGCTTCCTCTGCAGCCCTCCGCGCGTCACCACCCGCTGCCACGCCGCGTCGACTTTCATCAGCGTGACGCGGCGAACGTAGTCGTCGGGGCTCTCTCCCGGCTGGACGGCCTCGCCGGAATCGGCGTCCTGGCGGGTGCCCTCGCGAAACAGCAGGTGCTCGAACTTGACTCCCATCTGCGCCAGGAGCTCGCGCCGGCGCGGGCTGCGCGAGGCGAGGTAGATCACGCCAGGATCGCGGTGATGGCGGCCGCGCACTCGCGCGGGCGGGTGGCAAGGGCGAAGTGCGGGCCTTCGACGCGTACCACGCGAGGATTGCGACAGGCCGACTCGAGCTGTGCTCGCGCGAGCGGCCCGATCACCGAGTCGGAGGTGAAGTGCACCACGATGGTGGGAATGCGCAGCTGCCCAAGGTGCGCACCAACGTCCTCGCTCGCGATCAGGCGCAGTCGCTCTGCGACCACGTCGTCGCCAAGGCCGGAGAGCGCGCGCGCAAGGCCCGCACCCCACCGCAGCCGGCGGGCATCGCCCGAGGCCCAGGCCATGGGTCCCATGAGCACCTGCCCGAGCTTCACGACCGCCGGCAGCGAGGCGCCCACCGCCGCCGCGGGCCCTACGGGGTTGCGCACGAACGAACCGCACAGGACGAGGGCGCGCACGCGCGAATCCATCGCCGCCCAGCGCGCCGCGACCAATCCCGAAAACGATTCCGCGACCAGCACCGGACACCAGTCCACCGGCATCTCGCCCATCGCATGCTCGCGGTAGCCGTCGAGCGAGCCGAGCGCGCGGTTCGGATAGCTCACCGCACGCACCTCGTGGTTCGCGGCGAGCGCGTCGAGGAACTCGCGACGCAGCTCGGCGTCCCCGTCGAATCCCGGAAGGAAGACGATCTGGCTCATTCGCGGTGGTAGGGATGGCGCGCGAGGATCGTCCAGGCGCGGTAGAGCTGCTCGGCCAGCAGCACGCGAACCAGCCCGTGGGGGAGGGTGAGCGATGACAGGGACACGATCCTGGCGGCGCGGTCCCGCACCGTCTCCGCAAGTCCGTCAGCGCCGCCGATCACGAAGGCGGGATGGCTTCCGTCGCGCATCCATTCGGTAAGCATCAGCGCGAGCCCCTGGGTGGACACGCCCTTGCCGCGCTCATCGAGCGCGATCATCGCAGCGCCGGCGGGAAGGGCGTCGAGAATCCGCTCGCCCTCGAGCGCCATTGCGCGCTCGGTACTCCGGCCGGTCGTCCGATCCTCGGGCTTCAACTCGACCAGCTCGACGCGAATCTCGGGCGGCATGCGGCGCGTGTACTCCTGGAACCCCTGCCGTATCCATGCCGGCATCTTGTGGCCCACCGACAGGATCGAGACGCGCATCGTGCCCTCAGGCCGCCTTGCGGCGGGGCGCCGCCTTTTTTTTCTTCGCCGGCCGTGGAGTGGATTTCTTCTTGACCGCCGTCTTGACCGTTTTCCTGACCGTCTTGGGCACGGGTTTCTCCCGCTCCTTCGTCGGACGTGGGCGGGGCGCCGCGGCCGGGACCGTGGAATTCACCACGCGGTCGAACTTGCCCTCGCCCCAGAGCTCCTCGAGGTTGTAGTAGTCGCGCACCGCCGGTTGCATCACGTGGGCCACCACGTCGCCGGCGTCCACCAGGATCCACTCCCCGGATTCCTCGCCCTCGGTGCCGACGATCGCGCTGCCGGCCTCCACCAGCTGGTCGCGCACGTGCCGTGCGAGCGCATTGGTCTGCCGCGCCGAATCGGCGCTCGCCACGACGATCCAGTCGAAGATCGGGGTGATGGCCCGCACGTCGATGGCGAGGATGTCGTGGGCCTTGATGTCCTCGAGGGCGGTGATGACGAGCTTCTTCTTGCCGGGCGTGGTCAATTTTTTCATTTATAGAGATCGTGGGAACGAACGAATTCGACCACTGGATCGGGAGTGAGGTAACGGATGGACGCGCCTTCGCCGGCGAGAGTTCTGACGGCGCTGGAGGAAATTGCGATTGGCGTCATGAAAAAGGTCATCACCTTGCCGGAGGGCGCCGACAGCATCTCGCGCTGGTTGAGGGTGATGCGTGGCCAGGCCTCCTTGGGAAAGGCGCCCGGCCCCTTCGACTGCCAGGTCTCGTCGCCTGCGCGGATGGCGATCACGAAATGGGCGAGCTCGAAGAGCTCGGTCCAGCGGTGCCAGGTGTCGATCCTCGCGAACGCGTCGGAGCCGGTGAGGAAGACCAGCGGCGTGTCAGGGCCGCGCTCCTTGCGAACCTCCACCAGCGTGTCGTAGGTGTACGTGGGCCCCGCCCTGCGCAGCTCGCGATCGTCCACGTCGAAGCGCGCGTCGCGCGCGGTGGCGAGTTTCAGCATGGTCAGGCGCTGGTCGGTGGACGCGTGCGCCGAGCGGCCGCGGTGGTACGGCAGGCCCGCGGGAAGGAAGATTACCTGCTCGAGGTGGAATGCCTCTGCCACCTCGGTGGCGAGCCGCAGGTGCCCGAAATGGATCGGATCGAAGGTTCCGCCGAAGAGGCCTAGGGAGTTGGGAATCGGACGCTCCTCCACGTCAGCCGCGGATGTGGCCGTCGCCCAGCACGATCCACTTCTGCGAGGTGAGGCCCTCGAGGCCGACGGGCCCGCGGGCGTGCAGCTTGTTGGTCGAGATCCCGATCTCGGCGCCGAGGCCGTATTCGTAGCCGTCGGCGAATCGGGTCGAGGCGTTCACCATCACCGAGCTCGAGTCCACCTCGCGCAGGAAGCGCTGCGCGCGGGGCCAGTCGTCGGTGACGATCGCATCGGTGTGCTGCGAGCCGTACTGCGCGATGTGCGCGATCGCCGCGTCCAGGCCCGGCACGACCGCGATCGACACCACCGGCGCCAGCCATTCGGTGTAGAAATCCTGCTCGGTCGCGTCCTTCAAACCCTTCACGCCGGACTTCGCGAGGATCGCCCGGGTCTCGGGGCAGACGCGCATCTCCACGCCCTTCTGTGCGTAGCTGCGCGCGATGTCGGGCAACACCCGGGGTGCGATCGCTTGCGCCACCAGCAGCGTTTCCATGGTGTTGCAGGTGCCGTAGCGCTGCGTCTTCGCGTTGTCGGCGATCGCGAGCGCCTTGGCGGGGTCGGCGCGATCGTCGATGTACACGTGGCAAATGCCGTCCAGGTGCTTGATCACGGGGACGCGCGCGTCGCGAGTGACCGCCTCGATCAGCCCCTTGCCGCCGCGCGGCACCACCGCGTCGATGTACTTGTCCATCGCCACGAGTTCGCCCACAGCGGAGCGGTCCGTCGTAGCCAACAGTTGGATCGCCTCTTCCGGCAGCCCCGCGCCTTTCAAGCCGAGCGCCAGGCACGCAGCGATCGCATGGTTCGAGCCGAGCGACTCGGAGCCGCCGCGAAGGATGCATGCGTTGCCGGATTTCAGGCACAGAGCGCCCGCATCCGCCGTCACGTTGGGACGCGACTCGTAGATGATGGCGATCACGCCCAGGGGGACGCGCATCCGACCGACCTGGATCCCCGACGGGCGGAAGCGCAGGTCGGTGATCTCGCCGACCGGATCGGGAAGCTGCACGACGTCGCGCAACCCCTCGGCCATTGCCTCGATCGCCTTGGCGGTGAGCGCCAGGCGGTCGATGAACGCGTCGTCGCGCCCTTCGGCGCGCGCGGCCTTGACGTCCTTCGCGTTTGCCGCAAGCAGCGATTTCTGCCGATCGACGAGAGCCTCGGCGGCGAGCTCGAGCGCGCGATTCTTGGCGCCCGCCGTCGCCCTCGCGACCTCGCGGCTCGCCGCGCGGGCGCGTTCGCCCATCGCGGTCATCTGCGCGCGCAATTCAGGGGTAGCGTTCAGGTCGTTCGGCATTGGAATTCGGCGCCGTCTAGGCGGGGGTGGCATCAGCCATCACGGGTTTACCGGCGAGCCCCAACGCCAGCTCCACGACGTTGTCCCAGGGATCGCCAGTCTCGACGCCTTTAATCATGCGGTCGATCCGGTGGGCCCGCAAGACTTCGCGGCCGAAGGATGCCGCGTCGTGGCGGCGCGCTCCCTGCTGCAGCAGGGCCATGCGCTCGGGCGGCAGGAATCGCCGCGGGCGCTGGTTGGCGGCAAGCGCCATCATGAGCCGCAGCTCCTCGGCGAGCGTCCACAACAGCAGCGGCAGCGGCTCGCCCTCGGCCTCGAGGCAATCCACCACGCGCACGATGCGCGCGGCGTCGGCGGCATGGATCGCCTCCACCAGGGTATCGCGCTCGAAGCGCGACACGTCCGTTACCGCGTCGCGAATCGCCGCGAGGGTGACCTCGCCGGCGGGCAGCAGCAACGCCAGCTTCTCCACTTCCTGCCGTGCAGCGAGCAGGTTGCCTTCGACGCGGTCGGCGAGCCACTCGAGCGTCTCCACCGAGGCGCGCTGTTGCTGGCGCGCGAGCCGCGCGGCGAGCCACTCGGGAAGCTCGTCGCGCGACACCGCTTTCGCCTCGACCATCACGCCGCTGCGCTCGAGCGCGTCGAACCACTTGGATTTCAGCTGCTGCCAGTCGAGCTCGGGGAGCGCGACCAGGGTCACGGTGTCGTCGGGAAGGCGCGCGCAGTACGCCTCCAGGGCGCGAGCGCCCTCGGTGCCGGGCTTGCCGGTGGGGATGCGTACCTCCACCAGGCGCTTGGAGGCGAAGAGGGACAGATTCGCCGCCCCGGCGCTGAAGCGGTTCCAGTCGGCACCAGGCTCGGCGAAAAACACCTCGCGCGATTCCGCGCCGCCGGCGCGCGCCGCCTCGCGGATGCGGTCGGCGGCTTCGAGGGCCAGCAGGGCCTCGGCACCGTGCACCGCATAGAGCGGCGCCACGCCCTTGCGCAAGTGGCCTTCGAGCTGGCGCGTGGAGATCTTCAAGGCGACTACATGTCGCGCCGGGCGATGGCGACCTGGCGCAGGATACGGTCGGCGATCTCGGCCTGCATGTCCTTGAAGAGCAGCAGCTCCTCGGCTTCCTTCGCGATCGGGGCGGCCTCGCTGTAGGTGATGATGCGCCGCGCCGTGGCCTCCACCGGGGCGATCACGGGACCTTCTCGCCCGGGCACCAGCAGCTCGTAGCGCACCGCGAGGCGCAGCTCGAACTCGTAGACGCGGCCGGTGCCGGTGATGGTGTGGATCGACTTGTCGCGGATCTCCGCGATGATTCTCAGGTGAGCTTCGGCCCCCGTGGCGCTCGGCACGACGCGCGTGGGCCCGCTCGCGAGGGTGCGGCGGATCTCCTGGGCCACACCCCCGCCCGGAACGAACAGTGTCTTGATGCCGACGGCGGGATCGCCGCGCAGCTGGAAGCCGCAGGAGGCGAGGAACAGGAGAATCGCGAGGTACCTAAACGACCACATTCACCAGCCGTCCCGGAACCACTACGACCTTCTTCGGCTTCTGGCCGTTGACGAACCGCTGCACGGCGTCGTCGGCGAGCGCGAAGGCCTCGATC